>CAMDLP010000035.1 GCA_945901795.1 Akkermansia muciniphila
GGTCCCACACCACCCTGCGTACGGCTCCGTACAGGGCGGTTCCAATCAGACTCGGGCATCAGGCCCGTAGTGAAGTTTGATCCAGATGGCTCTCAGATCGGGAACTCCTTGTTCCTCCAACCAACGGTTGTTGAGCGCGAATCGCACAATTTCATTCTGACTCATCCGCCAGTAGCCTTTGCGGCTCCGCGTCGCCATGTGCACTGTTTCGGGATCTGCTCCCAATGCCAACAGGTGACGGCGGCGCGTGCGCGGCTGCTTCCACTGCTTCCAATAATACAACCTCACCCGCGGCCTGACCCATACCGACAGCGCCAGCACCTCCTTGTAGGTGGAGCTGAGCTTGTAGTAGTTGAGCCAACCGCGAGTGTATAAATTCAGTCATGGCTTTGCCGGTCGTCCCCAGGGCGATCAAGCTAGGGATTTTTGAACCGCGAATGGACGCCAATCGACGCGAATGAAGATGATTTTTGAATGAAACTTCTGATTCTAAGAATTAAGTTCTGAAAATTCGCGTCGATTGGCGTCCATTCGCGGTTAAATTCACATCGAGTTATTGTGGCTTCTCCCTAGCTTGATCGGCGTGCGGTTATTACCCGAGTCTGGAAACTTGACAAAAAGCTCGAATCCATTTCGCCTCACTGCCAGCTTTTCACCATGAGCGAACCACAGGAAATCCCCCCGCCGCTGCCGCTGGCCGTCATTCCGAGAACGCCTCTGTGGATCGCGTTTTCCGTCCCGCCGGTTGCGATTCTCGCTGGCAATCTCATCGCCAGTTTCTATCGGACTCCAAACGACTACGGCACCTCCTTCCTGTGGGTTCCCATCGTCGTCTTTTTCCTCATCATCGCTTGCCTGCCCTTGTTCCATCGGGCGATCGGAAGTCGTTACCGCGGGCGCTCCCTGGTGTTTCTCGACTGTGGCTATTTCCTCGGCCAGGTCATCGTTTGCCTCTCGCTGTGGGTGGGCTCCTGCATGCTTTTTTTCAGTTGACCCATGCCATTCCCTATCCTCAAGGAATCCCTGAAACAGACCACCTCGCGCTGCCCGACCTGTCAGGCCGCGGTGCCAGCGGAGGTTTGGAAAACCACGGGCACCCCGGCGAAGGTCTATCTGACACGGACCTGCGCCGAACACGGCGAGGCCACCGCCTGCATCGCCAGCGACGCGCGGTTCTACTGGCTGGCCAAGGGCGATCCGTCGAACGCCTGCGGCGCCGGCTGCGCGTGTTCCGCGGACCCGGCCGGAGTGACCGGCACGCTCGGCCGCAATGCCGGGGCGACGGTGCCGGAAGTGGAGGTGCTTTCCACCTGCCTCGCGCTGATCGAAATCGTCGATTCATGCAATCTCGCCTGTCCGACGTGCTTCGCGGATTCCCCGGTCGGCGCGGCGGGCGACCGCTTGAAGTCGCACTCGCTGGAATCGCTGCAAAGCCGCATCCGCGGCGTGATCGAGCGCAAGGGCAAGATCGAGCTGCTCCAACTCTCCGGCGGCGAACCTACCCTGCATCCACAGTTTTTCGAGCTGGTCGATTGGATCCACGCCGAGCCGGGAATCGACTACTGCCTGGTGAACACCAACGGCGTGCGGATCGCGAAGGAAGACGGCTTTCTGGCAGAACTCGGCAAACGCGCGCGGCGCGGGAATTTCCAGCTCTACCTGCAATTCGACGGCCCGCAGGAAGCCGGCCAACACGAGCTGCGCGGCGGCGATTTCCGCGAGATGAAACGGGCCGCGATGGACCGCTGCGAGCGCGAGGAAATCCCGTTCACGCTGGCCATGACGGTGATGCGGGAAAACCTGCCACACTTGTGGGACACCATCCTGACCGGCCTCGAATACACCGCCTGCCGCGGCGTCTCCTTCCAGCCGATGTTCCTCACCGGCCGCACGTCTGCTACCGGAACCGAGCGACTTAACACCGCCGACATCATCCTCGGCGCGGTCGGGCAGGCCGCCGGCAAGCTCCGCTTCGAGGACTTCACGCCCCTGCCCTGCGGCGATCCGAACTGCGCGACGATCGGTTATCTGTTACGCACACCGCTCGGCGTGCGCAGCATTTCCGAGTTCATCGACTTCGCCAGCGTGCAAGGCTTCCTGCGCGACAAGGTCCGCTACGATCTATCCGACCTCATCCAGTGTGGCTGCGAGAACACCGAACTGGGAGAAATCCTGCATCGCTTCGAGATGAAGGAAAAGGACGCCTTCCGCTTGTTCATCAAGCCGTTCATGGATGCCTGGACCTGGGACCAGGACCGCATCGACCGCTGCTGCACCCACGTCATCCGTCCGGACGGGATGCTGGATTCGTTTTGCAGGTACTATGCGGCGGGAGGTGGGAGATCTTGAACACACCCACCGGCTCGCCGATCTACGCAACGATGCTCCTCCTCGGCATCGCGTGGGGCGCAGTATATTGGTTCCGCGAGTCGAAGAAAGATGGCCGGGTCGCGTTGATTTACGCGGCGGGTCTGGCGGGAGCCTTCGCCGGGGCGAAACTGGCGTTTTTGTTCGCGGAAGGCTGGCTGCATTTCCACGATCCGAACCGTTGGGTCGTTTGGCTTTCCGGCAAGTCGATCATGGGCGCGCTGCCCGGTGGCTGGCTCGGCGTGGAGATCGCAAAGAAGACACTCGGCTACCGCGAAAGCACGGGCGACCGGTTCGCGATGCTGCTGCCGGTGCCACTGATTCTCGGGCGGATCGGCTGCCTGAGCGCCGGGTGCTGCGGCGGGATAGTGTGCGCGTTCGGGCGCTGGCCGTCGGTGCAGGTGGAAATCGGCTTCCAGGTGGTGGCGATGATTGCCCTGTGCCGGATGCGGCGGAAGCATTGGCAACCGGGCCAGCATTTCCACCTCTATCTCATCGGCTACGGCTTGTTCCGCTTCGGGCATGAATTCCTGCGCGCGACGCCGAAGCCATTCCTCGGCTTGTCAGGCTATCAGCTCCTCGGGCTGCTAACGGCGATCGCTGCCATGCTGGCGTATCGGAAACGACGGATCAAAGAAGACGGCTCTGATTAGAAAATATTTGTCAGGATTGATGAGGGATCAGCAAGAGCAAACCCCGAAGATCACCCGCTCGTGAACGATCGGGTTGATGCCTTCACTAAAAACATGAAAACCGGTCACCTTCCGCAAATTTATAAAAAACCACCGAAATAAGCGCTTGACGCAGCCAAAATATTAAAATTTATTAAGTAGCTATGAAACAACACCCTTATCGTAAACTTATTATTACCGCAGCCCTGGGGATCAGCGCCATCACCGCCACTGCAGTCGCTGCTCCAAAGCCACCGAAAATCAAGATTCCAAAGCATGAAAGCGAATTCGCGAAAGCGGATGCCGACAAGAGCGGCAGCCTCAATATCTTCGAATTCGCCAAAACCCAAGGCCCCGGCACCCCATTGGTCGAGGTCCGCAAGCGGTTCCTACCCATCGACGTTTCCGGAGCCTTTGAGGTCGTGATCGATCCCGTCACCAACCTACCTGCGGTGGACCCGGTCACGGGAGAACCCGTCGTCGGCGCATCCATCCCGGACGGATTCATCACCCTGAATGAGTTGAACGCCTATCGCGCCCTCAAGACCAAGATAAAGTCCAAGCTCTCGAAATTCGAGCTCGCGGACTTCAATGGCGACGGCTTTCTGGACCCGATTGAGTTTGGTTACCTCGTCTCGCCCCGCGTGAAAATCGACAACGTCCTCCGGAATTTCGACAAACGCGACACCGACGATAACGATTTACTCAGTGAGGAAGAGTTCGACTCGGATCTCACCACCCAAGCGTGATCCCATGAGCGCGGGCGCTCTTTCAACTTGTTCAAAATCGGAATGGTTGATTGGGCGCTCAGCCTTTCTATGATCATTCTGAAAACCCGGTTAACTTCCGGAAGCAGCGGCAACTCGCCGCCTTCATGGCAAACAAAGCTGCCGGTTTTTCAAAATAAGGATCCACACAAAAAAGCGCCCAGACTTTCGTCAGGGCGCTTTTATTAATAACCAAACCGGCGGATGCCGGATTAGCGGGAGTAAAGTTCGACGATGAGCTGCTCGTTGACGAGCGGGTCGATGTCTTCGCGGTCCGGAATGCGGGAAACCGTGGCTTCGAGCTTGTCCTTGTCCACCGTGAGCCAGTCCTTGATAGACATGGCCTGCGTGAGGTCGGTCATGCGGTTCACGAGTTGTTGCGAGGAAGGACGGGCACCGACTTTGATCACGTCGCCCGGCTTCACTTGGAAGCTGGCGATGTCAACGGTGCGGCCATTCACAAGGATGTGACCGTGATTGACAGCTTGACGCGCAGCCTGGCGGCTGTTGCCGAAGCCAGCGCGGTAAACCACGTTGTCGAGACGGCATTCCAGAAGTTGGAGAAGGATCACACCGGTGATGCCACGGCGGCGGGAAGCCTCTTCGTAGTAACCGCGGAATTGCTTTTCGAGCACACCGTATTGGAAACGAAGCTTCTGCTTTTCGCCGAGGGCGACGGAGTATTCACTCTTCTTCTTACGACCGGCACGGACGCCGTGCTGGCCGGGTGGGAAGTTGCGGCGTTCAAATGCCTTGGATGGGCCAAAGAGGGAGACACCGAAGCGGCGGCTGATCTTTGCGCGTGGACCTGTATAACGTGCCATATAAGAATTTCTAAAAAGGTTGGATTAGACGCGGCGGGCCTTTTTAGGGCGGCAACCGTTGTGAGGGATTGGAGTCACGTCGCGAATCGAAAGAATTTCCAGACCGAGACCTTGGACAGCACGCACGGCGGATTCGCGGCCGGAGCCTGGACCCTTCACACGGACATCCACTTCCTTGAGACCGTGTCCCATCGCTTGGCGGCAGGCATCTTGCGAAACCACCTGAGCGGCGTAGGCCGTGCTCTTGCGGGAACCCTTGAAGCCCATCTTGCCGGCGCTCGACCAACCAATGGCATTGCCACTTGGATCCGTCACGCTGACGAGGGTGTTGTTGAAAGTGGCAGTCACGTGAACAATGCCGCGGGTGATATTCTTCGAGCCTTTGGCCTTGTGAATCTTGATCTCTTCCTCGCCTCCGCCGATTTCGGCGAAGATGTCGCGCTTGGCGTCCTTTTTCGGTGCCTCTCCAATTGGAGTGGAGGCGGCCGCTTCAGGAGCAGGAGTGGTGGCGGGTACTGGAGCTGCTACGGGCTCAACCGCCGGAATTTCGGCGGAATTTTGGTTGGTTTCTTCAGACATGATTACAAAAAATTACTTCTTAACGCCGACCGTCTTCTTCTTGCCCTTGCGGGTGCGGGCGTTGGTGCGGGTGCGTTGGCCACGGACCGGCAATCCACGCTTGTGACGGATGCCACGATAGCAGTTGATGGAGGTCAGACGCTTGAGCTGGGATTGGCGCTCACGGCGAAGGTCGCCTTCGACGATGATCGACTCGGACGTGATCACCTGGGCGATGCGGACCAATTGATCCTCGCTGAGTTGTCCGGTGCGGATGTTGGGGTCGACTCCTGCGTGCTCGAGGATCTTGGCCGCCGTAGGGCGACCGATGCCAAACATGTAGGGCAGAGAAGCTTCGATGCGCTTCTCATTGGGAATTTCAATGCCTAGGATACGTGCCATGATGTGCGTGATTTCGCGTGACCACGTGAGAACGTCCAGACTACTCTGGCGGCTCCGCGGGGCGGGTGATTTAGCAGACCGCCGGGGGCTGGCAAGCGGGAAATGGAAAATTTCTCGGTTTTACTCCAAAGCGGCGTGGCGGCGATCACCGGTCGCCGCGAGATCCTTTCTGGACAAAGCCAAGGCAGCTCTTAGTTTTCACGCACTTACATTGCACCCATGGAATTCCCAAACGACTTGAGCACTCAACTTCCCCCCGACGACGTCGCCGCCATCGATGAACTCGGAAAAACCTACCAAGCCTTCCGCGCCGAACTCGGAAAAGCCATCGTCGGCCAGGAGCTGGTCATCGAACAACTCGCCATCTGCCTGTTCGCCCGCGGCCACGCGCTGCTGATGGGTGTCCCCGGTCTCGCCAAAACCCTGCTGGTTTCCTCGGTCGCACAGACTTTCGACCTTTCGTTCAACCGCATCCAGTTCACGCCCGACCTGATGCCCGCCGATATCACCGGCACCGACATCATCCAAGAATCCGGCGTCGGCGGCCGTCGCGAGTTCCAGTTCATCAAGGGCCCGGTCTTCGCCAACATCGTGCTCGCCGACGAAATCAACCGCGCCCCGGCGAAAACCCAGTCCGCGATGCTCGAGGCGATGCAGGAAAACAAGGTCACCGTCCTCGGCAACACCTACACGCTGCAGCCGCCGTTTTTCGTCCTCGCGACCCAGAACCCGATCGAGCAGGAAGGCACCTATCCGCTGCCGGAAGCCCAGCTCGACCGCTTCATGTTCCTCATCGAGGTCGGCTATCCGTCCGCCGGCGAGGAGAAGGAAATCGCCCGCGCCACTACCGGCAGCGCGCGCCAAGCACTCAGCCACCTGCTGGACGGGGAAAAAGTCATCGCCTACCAGCAACTCGTCCGCCGCGTCCCGGTCCCAGAACATTTATATGACTACGCGGTGAAAATCGTCCGCAAAACCCGCCCCGGCGAACCCGAGTCGCCGCAATGGATCAAGGACACCGTCGGCTGGGGTGCCGGCCCGCGCGCCGTGCAATACCTCATCCTCGGCGCGAAATCCCGCGCCGCCCTCCGCGGTGCCTACATGGCGTCGCTTGAAGACCTCGAAGCCATTGCCTCGTCGGTCCTCACCCACCGCGTCATCACGAATTTCTCCGCCGAGTCGCAAGGCATGACCTCCAAGAAAATCGTCGAGCGGCTCATCAGGGAGATGAGAGAAGATTGAGATTCAAGAGACCAGATTCAAGATTCAAGATTCAAGAAAGACTAAGAGTTTCCTATGGACCATAATTTCGAAAATCTGGAAGTATGTCGCGAGTTAGAAATCGAACCATTCACCAACACCGACGCCATGATCGGAGAAACGCGTGAAATTTCCCGGATGCTCAGCGGTTTCATCGGTCACCTGAAGCCACCGTCTTCGCTCTCTATTGATTCTTGATTCTGGCCTCTTGATTCTAAATCGTGCACGATTTCCTCGACAACACCCTGCTATCGCGCCTCGGCTCGTTGCCCATCGAGTCGCGCGCGCCGATGCTCGGAAATGTCGCGGGCAAGCACCGTTCGCCCCACCGCGGTTCGTCCGTCGAATTCGCCGAATACCGGAAATACGTGCCCGGTGACGACACCCGCCGCCTCGATTGGAAGGCCTTCGCCCGCTCGGACCGATTCTACATCAAGGAATTCGAAGCCGACACCAACCTCCGAGCCTACTTCGTGGTCGATGCCTCCGGCTCGATGAATTTCAGCGGCGGCGGCGAGTCGAAAATCCAAGTCGCCCGCCGCATCGCCGCGTCGCTCGCCTATCTGCTCGTCAACCAAGGCGACGCCGCCGGGCTCTCGATCTGCACCGACAAGCTCCACCTCGAAGTCCCGCCCAGCCGCCGCGCCGCCCACCTCGAACGCTTCTTCTCCACCCTCGGAAAAGTCCAGCCATCCGGCGAAACCGGCCTCATCCAGGCCCTCCACACCATCGCCGAGAAAATCGGCCAGCGCGCTTTCGTCGTCATCCTATCCGACCTTTTCACCGACACCGCGGCCCTCGGCGACGCCCTCCAGCACCTTCGCTACCGCAAGCACGACATCTCCGTCTTCCACCTGATGGACCCGCTGGAACTCGGCTTCGAGTTCGACCGCCCGCACCGCTTTGTCGATCTCGAAGACGGCACCTCCATCGTTGCCGAGCCCAACCTCATCGCCGACGAATACAAGTCCGCCCTCCGCGATTTCCTCACCGCCGTCCGCGCCAAGTGCCACGACGCCTCCGCCGACTATCAGCTCGTCACCACCGACACCCCGCTGGAGCCGTTGCTCCGCGAGTTCCTCACCGCGCGGCTTCCTAAATCAAAACACTAACCTTGCCATTTCATCCGTTTCGTCCATTTTAGATCAAATTGAAGTCATGAAAACCGTCACCGCCAACACCGCGAAGCAACAGCTCGGCCAAGTCCTCGACAGCGCCCGCACCGGTCCCGTTTCCATCACCAAACACGGTCGCCCGGCCTTCGTCCTCACCTCCAAAGAGGACTATGATTCCTTGGTGGAGCTGAAATTCGAGCACTTGAAACGCGAAGTTCAGACAGGTTTTGATGCGTTGGACCGGGGAGAGTTTTCCGATAAAACCTTCGAGCAAATCGCCGCGGAAGTCATGTCGGAATTCAAACAAAGCTGATTCCGTGGGCAGCTACCGGCTATCGAAATTCGCAGAGCGGGACCTTGCTGAAACCCTTCGCTACACCATCAAAACTTGGGGAATGAAACAAGGAACCGCTTACTTTCAACTCCTTAGGGTCGCAAGAACCCGCATCGTGAACGACCCATTCCTCCCCGGCAGCAAAACCAGAGACGATCTAGCCAATGGGTGCCGTGCCTTCCGGGTCGCCAAGCACTTGATCTTTTATCGAGTGAGGGGGGACAGCGTTGAAATCGCCCGCATCCTTCACGAGTGCATGGACTTTTCCCGACACGTCGGCGAGGAAACCTTCCCGTAACCACCATTTCTATGCCAATCCACCTAGCATCCTCTTCGCGGCACTTTGCGACCTCAGCGTCTTTGCGGTAAATCCAATAACCCATGCTTTTTCTCAATCCATTCCTGCTCTGGGGCCTGCTCGCCGCCGCCGTCCCCATCGCGATCCACCTTCTGAATCGTCGCCGCCACAAAACCATCCAGTGGGCGGCCATGCAGTTCCTGCTCAAGGCCACCCGCGAGTCCCGCGGGAAGAAGAAACTCCGCCACATCCTCATTCTAACGTGTCGCGCGCTCGCCGTCGCCGCGCTCGCCTTCGCCGCCGCGCGGCCCGTCGTTTCCGGCCTCATCGGCTGGGGCGGCGGTTCCATCGACACCGTCGTCCTCCTGCTAGACCGCTCCGCATCCATGGAGACCAAGCCCGGCGACGGCCTCGCCCCGCGCCGCCAGATCGTCATCGAAAAAGTCCGCGACGCCATGAAAACCTTGGGTGCCGCCCGCCTCGTCCTCATCGACAGCGCCAGCGGAAAACCCCAGGAAATCCCCTCGCCCGACGTCCTGCCCGAAATCGCCGCCACCGCGCCCACCGACAGCGCCGCCGACTTCTCCACCCTGCTCGCCCGCGCCGCAGAATTTCTAGCTAAAACCACCGGCCGCTCCGAGGTCTGGCTCGCCTCCGACCTCCAAACCTCCAACTGGCACCCCGAGGACGCGCGCTGGGCCGCCGCCCGTGCCAGCCTCGCAGCCCTGCCTCAAAAGCCCGCCGTCCGCGTCCTCTCCCTCACCGGCCCAGCCGCCCCTAACACCGCCATCCGCATCCTCGGCTCGCGCCGCTCCGGAGACGAAATGCTCTTCGATCTCGAAATCCTCCGCGCCGCCGATGCCCGCGGCACCACCACCCTCCCGCTCACCACCAATCTCAACGGCACCCGCACCACCGAGAACCTGACCCTCCCCGGCCAATCCCTCCGTTTTCAAAAGCGCGTCACCCTCCCCAGCGGCAGCGCCACCGGCTCCGGCTGGCTCTCCATCCCCGCCGATGGAAACTCCCGCGACAACTCCACCTTCTTCGCCTACGGCCCCGCCCGCCCGGTCAAATCCGTCGTCGTCGCCCCCGCCGGAGAAGCCGCCGACTACCTCGCGCTCGCCGCCGCGCCTCCGGGCTTCGGAAATCAAGCCACCCAGCGCGTCGATCCCGCCACCGCCGCCAGCCTCGCCACCGGAGACCTCGCCGCCATCCTTTGGGCAGCCCCCCTTCCCACCGGCCCCGCCCAGGAAACGGTCTCCCGTTTCCTAACATCCGGCGGCCACGTCATCTTTCTCCCGCCCGCCACCTCCTCGGACGATTCATTTCTCGAACTGAAATGGTCGAACCCCACCGAAGCCCCCGCCGGAAAATTTTTCATCCTCAAGGACTGGAATCACAGCGACGGCCCGCTCCGCGACGCCAGCGACGGCACTCCCATCCCCGCAGAGCGGCTCAAGGCCATCCGTCGTCAAATCCCGTTAGGCGACGCCACCGCCCTCGCCCGCTGGGAAGACGGCGAGCCTTTCATCACCCGCCGCATCCTCGAGCAAGGCACCGCATGGTTCGTCGGCTCGCTGCCCGACTACACCTGGTCTAACTTGGGCGACGCCGACGTCCTGCTCCCCACCGTCCAGCGAGTCATCGCCGCCGGGGCCGACCGCTTCGACGCCTCCTTCCTCACCACCGTCGGCAGCGACGCCGCCCAACCGCTCGCCGGCGAAACCCGCACCCGCCTCGACGACTACGGCTCTCAAGACGCCGCCAACGCCGCCTACGAATCCGGCATCTACCGCCTCGGCGAGCGCCTGCTAGCCGTCAACCGCCCGGCCCAGGAAGACAATCCCGAAATTCTATCCAGAGAACAACTGGACCAAGCCCTCGATGGCACCCGCTACACCCTACTCGACCAGGCCGGCCAAGCCGACGACCCCTCGCTCTCCCGCGACGTCTGGCGCGCCTTCCTCATCGCCGTGCTTTTCTTCCTCATTTCCGAAGCCATCCTCTGCCTGCCCCAAAAGTCTCACCCGCAAGTCCTGCCGAAAAAAGCCACCGCTTAATTCCGTCGCCGAGACGCAAATTGACAGCCCCCAGCAAGAGGGTAAAATGCCATCATGGTAAAAACACAGGTCCAAATTCCCGATGCGCTTTTTCGCGAAGCCAAGCGACTTGCCGCCGAAAATGAAATGAGCTTTGCCGAAGTGGTCCGCCGCGGCCTCGAAGAAATCATCCGCCATCACCCACCTGGGAGAATGAAAGCAGATACTTGGAGCCTGCCCCAACCATTTGACATGGGAGCCACCCTCGCGCCCGAAGAACAATGGACCGCGCTCTGCCACGATTGACCCACTGAAACCCCATGCTGAGTTTCGACACCAACATCGCCGTTCACGCCGCCAACCTAGGCTCCCCACTCCATGCGCGCGCCCGCGATTTCCTCCAATCTCTTGCAACGCGCCGGGACACCGCCGTTTGCGAACTGGTCTTGGTGGAACTCTATCTCAAACTGAGAAATGAAAAAATCTTCCCCCGCCCACTCACCGCCTCCCAAGCCGCAGCCATTTGCCAAGCCTATCGAAAGAACCAAGCGTGGACCCTCATCGACTGCGCCCCCGTCATGGAAGAAGTCTGGCAACAAGCCGCCAGCGGGAATTTCGCATTTCGCCGCATCATCGATGTGCGCCTTGCACAGACCTTGCAACACCACGGCGTAACCGAATTCGCCACCTCCAATGAAAAGGACTTTGCCAACCAAGGATTCCTCAAAGTCTGGAACCCGTTGCTGGCATGAAGCCGGAATCCTCTTCCTTTCGAATTTAATACTTACGATTTAGTGCTCCACCTCTCCCCAACTCCCCTCACCCTCTGGATCGGCATCATCGCCTTGATCCTCGTCGGCGCGTTGTCCTTAATTTCATGGAAACGCAGCCCCCACCGCGGGCGCACCGCCGCGCTGGAATGCCTGCGTTTTCTATCCGCACTCACCGTCGTCCTCATGCTCTGGCAGCCCGAGTGGCTCACCACTATCCACCCCGACTCCAAGCCGCAAATCGCGATTCTCTGGGATGACTCCAAGTCGATGACCACCGTCGATGCCACGCTGCCGCCCGTTCTATCCGAAAAATCCGAAGTCGTCTCCCGCGCGGACTGGGTGAAAAAAGCCCTCGCCTCCGACCTCTGGAAACCCCTCGAAGCCAAGGGCGCAAACGAAATTACCGCATCTTCTTTCTCTTCCCCATCAACCCTCAACTCTCAACTATCAACTTCTTCCGGCACCGATCTGGAAGCCCCGCTCACCGACCTCCTCGCCAAGCAAACCAACCTCCGCGCCGTCGTCATACTCAGCGATGGCGACTACAACCTCGGTCAGCCGCCCGTCGCCGCCGCCCAGAAACTCCGCCTCCGCGGCATCCCGCTGTTCCCCATCCCCGTCGGCAGCAAGGTCCGCCTGCCCGATCTCGATCTTCTATCAGTCACCGCACCCACCTACGGCATCGTCGGCGAGAACGTGCAGATTCCCTTCACCATCCGCTCCTCGCTCGACCGCCAGGTCCGCACCATCGTCCGCCTCCGCGACGAATCCGGCCGCGAGCGCACCAAGGATATCGTCATCCCGCCGCACGCCGAGACCTACGACTCCATCCTCTGGCGCTTGGAAAAGGAAGGCAGCTCCACCCTCGAACTCTCCATCCCCGTGGCCGATGGCGAGCTCGTAGCGACTAACAATTCTCGCAAATTCACCATCGCCGGCCGACCGGAAAAAATCCGTGTCCTCGTCATCGAGACCCTGCCGCGCTGGGAATACCGCTTCCTGCGCAACGCCCTCTCCCGCGATCCCGGCGTCGAGCTTTCCTGCCTGCTTTTCCACCCCACGCTCGGCCCCGGCGAGGGCAATGACTACATCAAGGAATTCCCCTCGAAAATCGAGGACCTCGCCAAATACGACGTCATCTTCCTCGGCGACGTCGGCGTCGGAGCCGACCAACTCACCAAGGAACAATGCGAGCTCATCCGCGGCCTCGTGGAAAACCAAGCGTCCGGCCTCATCTTCATGCCCGGCTCCCAAGGCAATGAGTTTTCCCTGCTAGACACCGGGCTCTCCGACCTCATGCCCGTCATCCTCGATTATGAGAACCCGCGCGGCGTCGCGGAATCCGTTCCCTCCCCGCTCACCCTCACCACCGAGGGCCGCGCCTCGCTGCTTACCATGTTAGGAAACAACGAGGAGGAAAACCCGGAAATCTGGCGGCGCCTTCCCGGCTTCTACTGGCACGCCCCCGTCGTCAAGGCCAAGGGCGGCGCGGAAGTCCTCGCCGTCCACGGCAACCGCCGCGGGAAATACGGCCCCGTCCCGCTGCTCGTCACCAAGCCCGCCGGCAGCGGCAAGGTCCTCTTCATGGGCATCGACTCAGCCTGGCGCTGGCGGCGCGGCGTCGAGGATCTCTATCACTACCGGTTCTGGGGCCAAGTCGCCCGCTGGATGTCCTATCAGCGGAACATGGCCGCCGGCCAGCGCGTCCGCCTCTTCTTCAACCCCGAGCGCCCCGAGCCCGGCGCGTCCGTCACCCTCAACGCCAACGCCTTTGACCCTAACGGCGCGCCGCTCAAGGAAGGCACCGTCGCGGTGGACCTCACCGCGCCCGACGGCCGCACCCAGCGCATCGAGCTCCAGAAAAACGACACCGCCTGGGGAGCCTTCAGCGGCCGCTTCAAGGTCGATCTCCCCGGACCTTGGAAACTCCGCGCCACCGCCACCGGAGCCGAGGACAAGCCGCTGGAAGCCACCATCCTCGTCCAAGGCGTCGAGATCGAAAAAGTCGGCCAGCCCGCCCGCCCCGAAGTCCTCGAGGAAATGGCCAAGGTCTCGCGCGGCCGCGTCATCCAGCCCGCCCAGCTCGCCGATCTGATCCAGGAAATCAACGCCCTCCCCGCGCCCCGCCCGCTGGAAAACCGCATCCCGCTGTGGTCCCACTGGGCCACCATCGCCGCGCTCGTCACGCTGCTAGGCGTCTTCTGGGTCGGCCGCAAGCTCAACGGAGCGTTCTAATCAGAATGTGTTCCAGCTGTCTCAGCCGGATTCAGATTCAAGTCTAGCAACTCCTCCGGCGCATCGACCAGCTGATCTGCCCCGGCTGCCAGCAGCCGCTCGCGATCGTGAAAACCCCAGGTCACGGCGATCGCCCGCATGCCGGCGTTGCGCGCTGTCTCGATGTCCATCGTCGAGTCGCCGATGACGCTGCACTCCGCCGGACTCAAGCCGAGCGCGTCGGAGATTTCGAGGGCTCCGGCGGGATCCGGCTTGTGGGGAATGCCGGGGCGCTGGCCTAACACGACTGAGAAACGCACGCTCGGGAAGAGTCGTGAAACCATCGCAACCGTGAACGGATGTGGCTTGTTGGAAAGCACGGCGAGCGGATAGCCGCGGCTTTGCAGGGATTCCAACAGATCCGTGATTCCCGGATAAATGATCGTCCCGGTCTGCCAGGTCAGATCGTAGTGGGCTTTGAAATCCCGCTCGATGGTGTCGAGAAGCGCATCGTCCGCGTCCGCGGGTGAGCCGCGCCGGATCAGAATCTTCACGCCGTTGCCGATGAATCCCCTCACCACTTCCTGGGAGTGGACGGGCAGGCCGGACAATGCGAGCGCGTGATTCAATGAAGCCGCGATGCCCTGCAGGGAATCCACCAAGGTGCCGTCCAGATCAAAAATCAAACCGTGTTTCACCCCGCGAAACTGGCGGAACCGCACGCGCTGGGGAAGCGCTTAAAACCCGATCAGGCTCACCAGCTCGTTGTCGCTGAAATCCTCCAGATGATCCACGGCGGCGATCAGGGTTTCCGCCTCCGCGATTTCCTGGATGACGACGGCTTGTGGAGAATCCTGCATCGCGGTTTGAATGCCCGGCTCAGGCGACGGCCCGACCCACGAGACTACCGCGAAGGCGACCGCGGCGGTGGCGGCCGCAAGGCCCGCTAACGGAGCAGGAGAAAACAGGCGGCTCCACCAAGGTTTGACCGCCACGGAAAGTCGCGCCGCGCGGACGGTGTCGTCGGCAAATCGCGCGCCCGCCGCTTTCGGCGGGGCCTGGTCGAGCAGCTTCCAAACGGCGTCGGATTCCCAAGAGTCGTCAGGAGGAAGTGAGTTGCGATTCATCACGGTGCGAGGTTTTACGTTTGGGAAAACCCGCTGCCGATCCGAAAGTTGCGCGTCTCATCGCAAAAATGAAACTCGGCCCTTCACACCCCGCGTTTATCGCCCCACAGCCGGATGTGCAGCCGGTCGCAAAACCGGAAACCCCGGTCGCGGCAAATTTCCGCGAGCCAGCCCGCGTGCCGGTCCAGATCCGCCGAGGCGCGGCCTTCCGGCATTAACAGCACGCGTTGCCGCGGGATTGCACGTGCGGTGCAAAGCGCCTCGATTTCCTCCAGATCCGCCGGCCCGGCCACCACGAACTTGAACCACGCCTTGGGCGAACTCGCGAAAAATTCGAGCGCCTCCGCGTTGAGCCGCAGCGACTCCGGCATACCCGCGTTCGAGAGCTTCGGTGAGACGTTGAACTGATCCACCGCCTCGTGGAAAGCGGGCGACGGGATGCGCGTCGCGTTCGTCTCCACCTCGAACTGGTGCTCCGGCTGGCGCTCACGGATGTGGCCGATCATTTCCAGAAACCCATTTTCCTGCAACAACGGCTCGCCGCCGGTGATCACCGTGCGCGGGCAACCGAATTCCAGAACCCGCGCCGCCGCCGCCGCCGGACCGATCTCAAAAGTCACCTCCGCCTTGCGGAATTTCGCGTATCCCGGCACCGCGTCTTTTTCATGAGGCCACGGCGTACCCTCGAAATTCCACGTGTGATCCGTGTCGCACCAGACGCAGTGGAGATTGCAGCGCGACGCCCGGATGAACACGGCGGGCGCGCCAACGCTCACACCTTCGCCTTGAATGGTGTGGAAAATTTCAGGGCCGTCGCCAAGTTTCGCAAGTTTCATGGACGCCCCCTAGAAATCACGGATGAACTCGGATGGACATGAATTTTTCCGCTGCTAGCCTCCATGCATGAGCATTATTACAGGCCGCGGCGATTCAGGGGAAACGGATTTGATGTTTTCCAAACGCATCGCCAAAACCTCGCTCCGCGTCGAAGCGCTCGGCTCCGTCGATGAACTGAACGCCGCCCTCGGCCTCGCCCGAGCCGCTGAGAGCCAAGCCGACATCGTCACCATCATCGACGGCATCCAGGCGCGGCTCGTCGGTCTGATGGGCCAGCTCGCCACGCTGCCGGAGGACGAACCGAAATATTTGGAGAAAAAATACGCCTATCTCAGCCCGGAGGATCTCGAATGGGTCACCACCACCGCTCACGAATACGAAAAGCGCGGCGTCCGCTTCACCAGCTGGGCCCGTCCCGGCGCGGAAGGCTCGCTGGCCCGCGCGGGCTTGGATTATTCCCGCGCCGTCGCCCGCCGCGCCGAGCGCGCCGTGCTCGTTTTACACGAGTCCGGCCAACCCGTGCCGGAAGTCGTCAGATTGTTTTTCAACCGTCTGTCCGATCTGCTTTGGATCCTCGCCCGGGTGGAGGATCAGTGATCGCGGCAATTGATTCGTAGATTTCCAAAGATTTCAAAAAGGGATTGCCAAGTCCGGATCGAGTTCCTAGCGTCCCGCCCTCCAAGGGCAGGTGTCAGAGTGGTCGAATGAGCACGCTTGGAAAGCGTGTGTGGCAGCAATGTCACCGAGGGTTCGAATCCCTCCCTGTCCGCATTCGTTCGTGCTTGGTTTTACAAGAGCTGCTTACCGACGCGCAGTCGGTCCTTTAGTTTGTTGTAGTCCACCTTTTGAACGGGAACCTTGTCCGTGATCGCGATACTTGCGGCAGCACCGGCACTTTGGCCGAGGATCATGAAGACCGGCTCCATGCGGATGGAACCGTAGGCGACGTGCCACGAGGATAGGCAGACGGGCACCAGCAGGTTGGCGCATTCGGCTTCCTTGGGAACCTGTGGATCGTGGGTGAGAAAATACAGCAGGCCTTGCTGATAGGTGACGTGTTCCTCAAAGATCTTTTCACGCAGTTCGTAAAGTTGGCGCAGGGGCACCATCAGTCCTCGACGAGCGGGCGACAGCGTGGAGAAGGAGCCTGCCTCGTAGGTTCCATCCGGCCAGAGGTAATTGCCGCCGACGTAGTCGGAAGAGAAACATCGCCATGGCAAGGGTGGCTGCGGGTATCAGGGATTTTTTTTCATCAGGCATTTTTCATTGGCCTTGCTCATACGGGACGTTTGGCCCGATTTTTCGCGGATGAAGTGCGCCCGTTGGACACCTCTGGTTTCCAAATCCGTTGAGCTGTGGCCGATTTTGGGAGCAGTTGGCCGGGATTGAGCCCTCAATATGGTTTCGATCTCTTGATTTTCAGTTATTCTCAGGATGTTCCCCGAGCGCGACTGCCGAGCGGGATCCCAATTTAACCGACTCAAATCAAAGCGGTTCAAATGATTTCCGTGGGGAATATTTCACCTCCTCCCGATCCGTTCTCCTCCGAGAGGAACGCGGTAAATCCGATCAACTGCTGCAACTTTTCGACTGGATCTGTTCATGCCGATGCAAAAATCCAAACCCCGAGTGGTGACCGAGATGAAATCCGCCGCGCAATTATGGGCGGAGGAAGAGGCGCGGGTGGTAATCGCCAAAGATAAAGCGGCGGTAGAGGCACAAGCGGCAGCCGAGACGAAGGCGGATGAGGAAATTTGGAACGCCGCAGCCAAAGAACGGGCGAGAGCGAAGGCCGCGGCAGCCACCGAGGCCAGAGCCGCGGAAGAAGCCAGAATCGCCGCCACCGCGCGATTGGAAGCCAAGGCGAGAGCCCAGGATGCGGAGGAAGCGAGAATCGCGACGCTGGAAAAAGCGCGGGCGAATGCCGAAGAAGAGGCAAACGCCAAAGCCCGGCGCGAGGCCAAAGCCGCCGAAGAAGCCAGGCTCGCCGAAGTTGCAAAAAAAAGAGCTGAGGAAGACGCAAAGGCCATGGCCGAAATCGAGGCCATGGCTGCGGAGGAAGCCCGCGTGGTGGCGTCGGCAAAGATCAAGGCTGAGATCAAAGCCAGAGCGGCGGAAGAAGCCAGGATCGCTGCGGAGGCGAAATCAAAAGCCAGGCGGGAAACAAGGGCCAAGGCCGCAGAAAACGCCAAAGTTAGAATACTGGCAAGAGCCCATGCGGCGAAAAAGGCCGGGCCCACCGAGGCACCGCCAAAAGCCGGGGAAGACGCGAGTGCTCAAGCCGAGCCGGAAACCACTCAAGCGGAGTCCTTCAAAAAGCGGAAGCCCGGGAAAGTCTCCTCCCAAAACTGCTGGTTTTACACCTGCCAGGGAGAGCGCCTCGGCCCGGTGAACTTTGAGGAATTGAGGTCGATGGCTACTAACTCATCACTCGATCCGCGGCTGGACATGGTGTGGCGGCAGAGCATGGACGCTTGGAAACCCGCCGGACAGGTCGATGGATTGTTCGAACGAAACAACGTGTCGGTGGAGTCCAAAGAAACGCTCGCGCCACCAACCGGCTCGATTTTTCCGCCGCGGAAAAGCTCGCGCAAACCGACGTCCAAAAACGCGAGTTGGCCGGGCGCGCGCCGCCGGAGTTTCCTCATCGTCACCCTGCTCCTCCCCTTGGCCTGGCATTACGCGCTGGCGGCGGCCGGTCCGTTTCTGGCCACGCAGTTCGGGCTGACTCTCATGGAAAAAATTCTTCCCTACGCGGCGTTCCTGCCACTGGTGGCGCTGATCCATTTCGGCCTGAAGCGACTGGTCAACCTCGGCATGAGCCGCCTGTGGTGCCTGGCGGTTTTCTTACCGGTCATCAATCTTTGGTTAGGCTACCGCTGCTTCGCGTGCCCGCCGGGATACGCCTATCACAAGAAACTCGACGGCAGCGGAATCGCCCTCGCAATTGTCTATTGGATCGTCATGTCGGCGGTCGTCTTGATCCTAGCCGCCTGCGTCGCCATGCTCTGCGGCGCGATCGACAGTCCCGTGCTCCTGAAACAACTCCGCCGTCTGATTTGAGAAAGGACGGCTAAATCCGGACTCGCCAGGATTTTCCCGAGCCATCACCCTCGCCCGGATGTCTTTCACCTCGCTCGGCCTCTCTCCCGCTTTCCTGAAAACATTGGACGCGGAGGGCTATTCCGAGCCGACTCCCATCCAGAAAGAGGCGATCCCGGCGGTGATCGGGAAAAAGGACGTGCTCGGGATTGCCAAGACCGGCTCGGGGAAAACCGCCGGCTACGTGCTGCCGATTCTGCACAACCTGCAAACGGCCACGGTCTCGCAGCATCGCGAGCCCACCGTGCTCGTGCTGGTGCCGACGCGCGAACTGGCGGACCAGGTCCACGAGGTTTTCCAAACCTTCCTGCCCGCCCTCACCGAGCGGCTGACCTGCCTGGCGGTTTACGGAGGGGTTTCTATCAACCCGCAGATGCAAGCCATCGGTAAGGCGAACATCCTGATCGCGACTCCGGGCAGGCTGTTGGAACTGGCCGGGAAAAACGCCGTGCGGCTTTCGTCCATCGCCACGCTGGTGCTCGACGAGGCGGACAAGATGCTCAACCTCGGCTTCAAGGAAGAGGTGGACCGCATCCTCGCCCTGCTCCCGCCCAAACGCCAGAACCTGTTATTCTCCGCCACGCTCGGCGATGACTTGAGCCGGGTCCAGCAGGTGGTTTTGAGAAATCCGCAGGTCATCAAGATCACCGATGAAGCGGACGAAATCGATTTGATCCACCAGCTCGCTTATCTGGTCTCCGAGGAAAAGAAGGGCCCCTTGCTCCGCTACCTGATCAAGCACGGGGATTTGAAACAAGTCCTCGTCTTCGCCTCCTCCACCATCAAGGCGGACGGCATCGTCAACAAACTGCTCAAAAACAAGATCCACGCCGCCTCCGTTCACTCCAAACTCAGCCAGCAAACGCGGCGCGACACCTTGCGGCAATTCAAGGCCGGCGAACTGCGCGTCCTCGTCGCCACCGACCTGCTAGCCCGCGGCATCGACATCGAGTTCCTGCCCTGCGTGATCAATTACGAGCTTCCCCGCTCGCCCAAAGACTACATCCACCGCATCGGCCGCACCGGCCGCGCGGAAAATCCCGGTGATGCGATCTCCCTGATCAGCCCCGAGGAAATGGACCATTTCCAACTGATCCAAAAGAAGATGGGGAAACGCGTGAAGACCCTCAGCGGCGATCAGCTCGACTTGCAGGGGTATTGAGTGAGTAAGGGAACTGGCCGGAGTCCAATTTGAGATTTCCACTTGCAGCGATTCTCATTTCTGTCTGGAAAGACAACCACGCCCACCAAGTCCAAATCACCGATTACCACTGAATCCTCATGAAAACCATGCCTCTTCCCAACGCCTTTGCCGAGACACTTCGCGAGACTTTTGATGAGTGGCCCTCCACCCAGAAGGAGATCGCCAAGGCCACCGGCATCCTTGCCTCCCACCTCTCCGAAATGAAGTCCGGTCGCCGCCGTTGCACGCCGGAATACGACCTCCGCTTGTCCCGCTTCTTCGGCATGGAAGAGGGTTTCTGGATGCGGCTCCAGCGTCACTACGAAATGCAGCGCGTCCGAATCGAACTCGGCCAGCGCATCGATATGGAAGTGCACCCGGCGGCTTGAAATTTCCCTATCAAAACGGCACCTCGCCCGCCAGCTCTTCCTGCTGCGCGGCGGCGATGGTGTCGATCACGGGGAGCACACGCGCCCTCGCGTGTGCCATGTCGCGCCCTCGCGGCAGGGTCGGCTCGCATGACAGCTCAGGCCGTCCTCGTGATTCGACGCATGATTTCAGCGGGGGCGCTGAAATCCACACGCGAGGGCGCGTGTGCTCCCCTTGGGGTATTGGATCAAGAGCCGCAGCCGGTCGCGTTCCTGATAGTAGGGACGCAGGGCACCGAACAAGCGCGAGCGCACCGAGTCCACCTTGGACTTCTCCACCCCGTAATCCAGCTCCAGATCCGCGAGGCGGCTGCGGGCGGCCTCGATGAGTCGTTGGTAATGCTCAAGCCCCGGAGAGCGGAAAAACACCAGTCCGGCGTCCTCCCGAAAAGTGCGAGCCGCCGGATTTTTGTGCCCTTGAACTCAAGGGGAATCAGTCATAGGTTTCTGCCATGTCCACCAAGGAACTCGCAATGGAATCCATTAAGGGACTTCCCGAAAACGCCTCTTGGAGGGAAATCGAGGCCCGCATCCGCCTCCTTGCCGAAGTCAACATGGGCTGCGAAGAACTCCAGCGGGGAGAAGGAACGACCGTCACCGACGAAAGCGAATTTCTGAATCTTGCAAGAGGTAACCGATGAGACTCGTCCTCTCGCCCTCGGCAATTCGAGATTTGCAGGAGATTTCCGACTACACGCTTCAGACTTGGGGTGCGGAACAGGAAGATCGCTATTTGAAAGGTCTTTGGGGGAAGCTCGCCGAAATCCAGTCCAACCCGGCTTCCTGTCGGCTGCGGGAGGACCTCGCAAAAGGCTGCCGCTCTGCCCGACACGAGAAGCACGTCATCTTCTTTTCTATCGAAGGGCAGACGCTTGAGATCATTCGGATCCTCCATGGCGCGATGGACTTCAACCGCCATCTGGAGGATGATGATCTGCCGGGCTGATGATTTGTGTCTGTCGACTGTATTCTAAAACGCCACATACCCCGCCAGTTCCCGCGCCACCTGGCTGTGGCGTCTCGCCGCAGTCCGTCTCCGGAGCGTCTCGCTCCGAGTCTTCTTCTATAACGGCGCGCTGCCCACCAACTCGTCTTCTTCAAACGTAGTCCAGGACTTCAGTCCGTCTTCTCTTCCAAAGCCGTCCGGACTGAAGTCCTCGACTGCATTTCAAAACGGCACTTCTCCTGCCAATTCCCGTGCTTCTTCCGCCACCCGCTCGGCCTCGGCCCGCAAGTTGGCGATCTCTTGTTCCAGCTCTTCCTGCTGCGCGGCGGCGATGGTGTCGATCACGGGGAGCACACGCGCCCTCGCGTGTGCCATGTCGCGCCCTCGCGGCAGGGTCGGCTCGCATGACAGCTCAGGCCGTCCTCGTGATTCGACACATGATTTCAGCGAGGGCGCTGAAATCCACACGCGAGGGCGCGTGTGCTCCCCTTGGGGTATTGGATCAAGAGTCGCAGCCGGTCGCGTTCCTGGTAGTAGGGACGCAGGGCACCGAACAAGCGCGAGCGCACCGAGTCCACCTTGGACTTCTCCACCCCGTAATCCAGCTCCAGATCCGCGAGGCGGCTGCGGGCGGCCTCGATGATCGAACGCTTGAATCGAATACCGCTTACGACGCCGCTGTGCTCGACAATTCCGAGAGTGAAGGTGCGGCTCAAGAAGTAATAAGCGAGCGATTCTCCAAGTCCGATCGGCGGAAAGAAATCCGGAAATTCGAAAAAATCAATGTGAGTAGAGCCACTAGGATATTCGCGGGCTTCTTTACCGGCTTGGCCATCGCGACAGGTTGACGCTGCTTGAAGGAGTTCTGTTGAACCGGTTGGGTTTGTCGGGAGAGCAGCAAAAGCCTGTCATACTCCCTTCGCCCAACCGGAACTGAAAGGACGGCATAGGCCTCGTTGATGATCTGCATGGTCCGGCGCAATTCTGCGTTTCCGTCGTTCCTGTCAGGGTGGAACTTCATTGCGAGTGCTTTGTATGCAGCTCGAATCACCTCGTCAGGCGCAGTCTCCGCAACGTTCAGGTTATCGTAATGGGTCCGCATGTAATTTATGTAGCCGTCGGCCTGGCAGAAAGGCCGAAGATATCAGTCTCGTGTGGAAGGAGCAAGCTCCTGAAGCCGTGTTTGCGGGAAAGCCCCTCGTTGATCTGGAAGCCGCCCTAGCGGGGTTGCAAGAGTCCAACAAGGATTTGAAGATCAGGGACCAAGCCCGCTCGGCCGCCGTGAAAACGCGCGACGACAAGCTGAAGTCCCTAGCCACACTGTTGCGCAACTTAGTAAAGGGCGTGCAAAGCCATCCGGAATACGGCGAGGACAGCCCGCTGTATCGCGCGATGGGCTTCGTGCCGTTCAGCGAGCGCCGCAGCGGCCTGACCCGGCGCGCCAAGGCGGGCAGCGGCCCGCCGGCTGGAAATGAAGAAGCCGCTGTCTGATTCACTCCTGGAAGAGAACAAAATCAGAACAGCGACTTGGGAACTCAAGCCATCGGCCCGCAAGGGTCGGTGGTTTGTTGTCTGGGGGAAGAAAGCACTATTTTGCGAAAATGCCAAGAAAAGGAATTTGTTTCACTCATCAGTCCCGTGGAGATGGATCATTTCCAACTGATCCAGAAGAAGATGGGGAAACGCGTGAAGATCCTCAGCGGGGATCAGCTCGACTTGCAGGGGTATTGAATCATTGGCGGCGAGCGGTCGGAAAACCACCTGTGAGACGCCTCTTGGATTTCAGCGTTTCAGCTTTTGACTGCGTCCAGGCGTTTTGCGGCTTTGCCGGTTTCGGCAGAGTTCGCTATCGCTCTCCCGTTCATGATTTCAACCTTTACCCTGCCGCGGCCCATCGACGGAAATTCCCGTTTTTTGCGGACTTGAATCAGCATCCGGCATCACTTACTTTCCTCTCATGTCCACGAAAGAATTGGCGATGGAAACCATCAAGGATCTGCCCGACGGTGCCACTTGGCATGAAATCGAGGAACGCATTCACTTCCTTGCCGCCATCGAAAAAGCCCGCGAGGAAGTCCGGCGCGGAGAGGTTGTCCCCCACGAGGAAGTCCGCAACCTTTTGAGCGGATGGCTTTCCAAATAGTCTGGTCGGAAATCGCGCTCTCCGATCTGCAGGACCTCGTCCGCTACATCGCGCGGGATGACCGGCAGGTGGCGGGACGTTTCGGCGATTTGATCGTGTCCAAGGTCGAATCCCTTCAAAGCTTCCCGAGGATTGGCCGAATCGTGCCGGAATATCGGGAGGAGTGCTTGCGGGAACTGATCGTTCCCCCTTATCGGATCGTTTTTGAAATCGATGATGATGCCATGAAGCTCTCAATCCTGCGCATCTGGCACGCTGCGCGGGGGGATTTGGAACTACCTCCCTGAGAGACCGCCGCACGCTAAAGCGCGAACTCCGGACAATATCCCGGTGGCACAAGCGGCAGGAGGTTTCAGCAATGAATATTGGCAAACGATCTATTTCTTCCCGCGCTTGGCGGCTGGCTTTTTCGTGGCGCGCGCCTCGGGCTTGGCCACCTTCTTCGCATCCATCTCGCGCGTGCGTTTCCGCCAGTCGCGCTTGGCCGGCGCCTCGCCCGCTGCGGGAGCGGGGGTGGTGGCGTGGTAGTCGAAGCCTCGCAGGCGTTTCCGGTCGAGGCGCTGGCCGATGGTGAACTCGAGGATGCCTAGCAGGTTGAGGTCCGACTTGGGGACGAAGCTGATCGCCTCGCCCGCCGCCTCCGCCCGGCCAGTGCGGCCGATTCGATGGACGTAGTCCTCGGGGTTCACCGGGAAATCGAAGTTCACGACCTGCGAGACGCCGTCGATGTCAATGCCGCGCGCGACGATGTCGGTGGCGACGAGGACCTGGACTTTCCCGTCCTTGAAATCTTGGAGCGCCTGGAGCCGTTGTTCCTGGGAGCGGCTGGAGTGCAGGCGGGCGACCTTCACGCCGGCGAGTTTGAGGAAATTCGTGAGCAGGTTCGCGCCGTCTTTCATCCGGACGAAGACGAGGACGCGGGTGAACGTTGGCTGCCGGAGGAGCTCCAGCAGAAGCGCGTTTTTCAAATGCGCCGGCACCTCGTAAACGCACTGAGCCACGGTGTCCGCCGGGTTCGAGCGCTTGCCGATCTGCACCATCTTTGGCTGATAGAGAAACCGGTGCGCCAGCGACTCGATCTGTTTGGACAGGGTGGCGGAGAACATCAGGGTCTGCCGTCGCCTCGGCAAATGACCAACAATTTCCTCGATGTCCGGCAGAAATCCCATGTGCAGCATGCGGTCCGCTTCATCCAGCACCAGGATTTCCAACATGCTGAAATCCACTTTCTGGCGGCCGATTAGATCGATCAAACGTCCCGGCGTGGCGACGATCATGTCCACGCCCTTGTGCACGGATTTGATCTGCGCCTCCTCCTCCACGCCGCCGAAAATCGCGGCCACGCGGATGGGCAGGCCGTCGCCGTAAGCACGGATGTTTTCCATGATCTGCACGGCGAGCTCGCGGGTGGGAGCGAGGACGAGCGCCTTGGTGACACGCGACTGGCCCTGCCGATAGGACAGCGAAAGGCGGTGGAGCATCGGCAGCACGAAGGCCGCGGTCTTGCCGGTGCCGGTCTGGGCGATGGCGATCAGGTCATGCCCCTGCATCACCTTGGGGATGGCCGCCGCCTGCACCTGGGTCGGTCGGGTGTAACCTGCTTTTTGAATCGCGCGGAGAATCTCTTTTCCAAGTCCGAAGTTGCTGAACGGCATGCGCCGATCATAGGCCGCCCGCGCCGCCGCTGACACGGAATTAAATTCAGACATCCTGATCCGGCTCTCGAGACTCTCGGAGATTTGATGATCCAATCGGAAAATGATTTGGCACACACACGCACAAGCCATCCACAATGAATGTCGCGGCCGCGACATTCATTGTGGCGCGTTGTCACATCGGCTGCGTGTTTCACTTGCTGAACGCGCCAAATCACTTTCCGTCCGGATCAGGATTCTGAAATTCCAACTCACTCGCTGGCAATTCTCCCTCGCTTGATCGCCGTGGGGGAATCCGCTACCACGGGATTGCCATGATCCGGATTTCTCCTACGATCCCGCTCGAAATGAGCGCTATCCATGAAACCCTCTCCGCCGCAGTCGCCAATGGCAGCCTGCTGGAATCCGCCAAATCGAATATCACCGCCCTTCTCGACGGCACGACGAGCGCGATCGCGCCGCTGGCGGTGCTGGAATTGGTGGACGCCGGAGCCTGGGAAGAACTCAACGACCGCTTTTTCAAGACCCTCGCATTCGGCACCGGCGGCCTGCGCGGACGGACGATCGGCCGCGTCGTGACGAAGGCGGAGCAAGGCGCCGGCGGACCGAACGGCCGCCCCGAGCATCCGTGCGTCGGCACCGCCACGATGAATTTCTACAACCTCAGCCGTGCCGTGCGCGGACTCATCACCTACGCGAAGCAATTCGCCGGCCCGGACCGCAAGCCGGTGCTCGTCTTCGCCCACGACACCCGCCACTTCTCGCGCGACTTCGCGGAATTCTGCGCCAAGACCTGCTCGGATCTCGGCTGCGACGCCTATCTGTTCGAAGGCGCGCGCTCGACTCCGCAGCTCTCCTTCGCCGTGCGTGAACTCCGCGCCGACGGCGGCGTGGTCCTCACCGCCAGCCACAACCCGGCGCACGACAACGGCTTCAAAGCCTACTTCAACGACGGCGCGCAGATCGTCGATGCCCACGCCGACGCCATCGTCCGGGAGGTGAACGCCATCACCAGCGAGCGTTACGAAATCCTGCCCGAATCGGAGCGCGGCACGATCACCATCCTCGGCGCGGAAATGGACGCCCGCTACGTTTCCCTCCTCAAAACCCTACTGCTCAAGCCATCACTGCTAGAAGGAGCTTCCACCAAGATCGTCTTCACCAACCTACACGGCACCGGCGGTCACATCAACGTGCCGATGCTCCGCGAGTTCGGCTTCGAGGTCCTCACCGTCCCCGAGCAGGACGTGCAGGACGGCCGATTCCCGACCGTCGACTCCCCCAATCCCGAAAATGGCCCGGCGCTGAAAATGGCCATCGACCTCGCCGAGCAATCCGGCGCGGAAATCGTCATCGGCACCGATCCCGACGCCGACCGCATGGGCGTGGCGGTCCGCGACGCCGCCGGGAAAATGGTTTTGCTAACGGGAAATCAGATCGGCTCGCTGATGGCCTGGTATCGCCTGAAAACCTGCTTCGAACTCGGCTGGCTCACCAACGCCAACCGCAACCGCGCGGTGCTCATCAAGACCTACGTCACCACCGAGCTCCAGCACGCCATCGCCGACGGATTCGGCGTCGGCATCGTGGACACGCTCACCGGCTTCAAATACATCGCCGGAAAACTCCGCAAATACGAGGAAGCCATCCCCGCCGACAAGAAGGGCTCCTACCGCTCGCTCAGCCAGGCCCAGACCCGCGCGCTGCGGCTCGAATACTCGCGCTTCTTCGTCTTCGGCGGCGAGGAAAGCTACGGCTACCTCGGCTCCGACGCCGTCCGCGACAAGGACGCGAATGGCGCCGCGCTGATGTTCGCGGAAGTCGCCGCCTACGCGAAATCCGTCGGCAAGACGCTGCCTGAGCTGATGGACGACGTTTACACCGAATACGGCTTCTATCTGGAAATCGGCAAGTCGCTGGTCATGGAAGGCGCGGACGGCGCGGCCAAGATCGCGGCGCTCGCCGCTTCCTACGCCGAGAACCCGCCGACCGAGGTCGATGGCTCCGCCGTCCTGCGCGTCCGCGATTTCGCCAAGCAGGATCTCTTCGACCAGGAAGGCGACCTGCTGCCGAAGGAGAAAATGCTCTTCGTCGATCTCGAAGACGGCCGCTCCTTCGCCGTCCGCCCGTCCGGCACCGAGCCGAAGATCAAGTTCTACCTGTTCGGGAAAAAGGCTCCCGGCGGGGATCTATCCGCCGCCAAGGAGTCGGTGAAATCCGGCCTCGCCAGCCTCTGGTCCTGGATCGAAGCCGACGCCGCGAAGCGGTGATGCCGCCCACGCTCACCTCGCGTCGCGGGGATTTCGCCGCCACCGATTCATCTCTTCGATTTTATACTCGCCGGACTGCGGCAAGCTCTGCTGCCGCCTTGGGGGGATTGAGCTCTGCTCCATGCGGTGCGGAGCTCTTCGTGCACCGAGCAGACGCTCCGCACCGCATCCGGCAGAGCCGGAGCTACCGAGGGCGCGAGCAGAGCATCACGCACTCCGGACGGCGGCAAAAAACCGCGCAAAGAAATCATCGTTATTCCTAAATCCTCAAAAGCAGCGGACTGAAGTCTTCGACTACTTTGAGATTTCGCGGTTGCGTGCGCGGCGTGAGCGGTGATTCTGCGGCGCGATGTTGAAACCCCGGCTGAAGAGCGATGCGTTGAAGGGCCGGAAGGCTTTCCGGGAGACGCTGGCGGGGTGGTTTTCGGAGAACGGCCGGGACTATCCGTGGCGGCGGACGCGCGAGCCGTATGCGATTTTGATTTCCGAGGTGATGCTCCAACAGACGCAGATCGCGACGGTGCTGGGGCGGGGGTTTTACACGCGATTCCTGGAGAGGTTCCCGGACGTGGAGTCGCTGGCGGGAGCGGAGGACGAGCGCATGCTGAAGGCGTGGGAGGGGCTGGGATATTATCGGCGTGTTAGGATGTTGCGGGAAACGGCGCGGGCGGTGATCGCGGAGCATGGCGGGGAATTCCCGGTGGAGCTGGAGGCGTTGATGAAACTGCCGGGGGTGGGTCGCTACACGGCGGGGGCGCTGCGGGCGTTCGCGCATGATCTGCCGTCGGCGGTAGTGGATGGCAACGTGGCGCGGGTGCTCTCGCGGGTGATGGATTTTTCCGCGCCGGTGGACGACACGGCGGGCCAGAAACAAATGTGGGAATGGGCGGAGGCGCTGGCGGACCCGCAACGGCCGCGGATTTACAACTCGGCGCTGATGGAGCTGGGGCAGAAAATTTGTCGGCCGGGCGTGCCGGATTGTTTGAGTTGCCCGGTGGCGGGATTTTGCAAGACGCGCGAGCCGGAGTCGCTGCCGGTGAAGCGGCAGAAAACCGTGATCACCGCCGTGGACGAGCACGCGCTGTGGTTGCGAGACGGGAAGGGGCGCTTGCTGTTGCACCGCGAGGGCGGAAAGCGGCGCGAGGGTTTGTGGAAACTGCCGACGCGCGAGGCCGCGGAAATTTCATCGCTGCCGCTGCTCGACGAGCATCGCTACACGATCACCCGCTACCGGGTGACGCTGCGGGTGCACGACGGAGCGGGGCTGAGGAAAAATTTCAAGCCGGCGGCGGATGAAATCTGGCAGGACGCGGAGGCGGTGCTGGCGCTGGCGATGCCCTCGCCGTTCCGCCGGGCGATCGGGCGGTTGTTAGCCGAAATTTGAAAACGAGTGTGACGTATGGGACAAAGTGTGTTCTTATCGGTCCCGATGGAAAAGTTTGTTCAGTGGTTCGGGCTGTTGCTGGCGGGTGGGTTGATGCAGTCGTGCGCGGTTTCCCCGCCCCCGCCCCCGGACACGGTCGCTCCGGGCCGGATGACGCGGCAGATCGTGGCGGAGCGGGTGAGCGCGGTGGTGGTGACGGACCGCGCCAATCTCGACCGCTGGGTGAGCCGGAATTTCGCGACCTCCCAAGCGCCGGGCGATGCGGATGGTGGCTCGGCGGCACCGATCGCGGCGGACGGCTATTTCCTAACGGCGGACCACGTACTCTCGGGAGTGGACGGGAAAAACGTGTTTCTCATTTACGGCCAAGGCGGCCGCCTAGTGCCCAAAAAAGCGCGGGTGGTATGGCGCTCCGAGGCGGCCGATCTGGCGCTGCTGCACATCCCGGTGAAGACGCCTTATTTCTATCAATGGACGCCGCCGGAGCGCTGGCTGCCTACCGGAAACCTGGTGATCCACGGCGGGATTTCGACGGGTTTCAAATCCGGCGAGGGCAAGCTCGGGACCGCGCTCGCGCCGGAGAGCACGTTCACCCGCAACCGGACATTCAAGATCGATATCCCGCTGCAGCCCGGTGACAGCGGCGGGCCGGTGGTGGATGCGCACGGGCGTCTGGTGGGCATCAATTCCGCCGTCGAATTCCTAGTGCCGATGGAGACGGCGTTTTTCATCGATTCCGAGGGCAACCGGCCGAACACCCGCTTCATCAATTCGCTGATGGAAAAGGATCGCGCCCGAAATCCCAAGCGGAATCCCGGCGTAGAGTGAACCGCGATGGAACGATCTGAAAAAATGCGGGCGCGGTATGTCCTGGTTTTGGCGCTCGCCGGATGGCTGGCGACTTCCTGCGGGCCGGTCGCGGATGGCTGGCGGGCGGGCGGCATGGCGGCGGCGGCGAAGGACCAGATCATGCTGGTGAGGCGGGAGCCGCCGTCGTTCGGGTTCCAGCGGCTGGAAATGGAGGCGCGTATCTATCCGGATCTGGGGACTTTCGTGGCGAAACGGGGGTTGCCGGATTTCCTGGCGGAGACGGGGAACCGCGAGCGCAGTTATTTCATCCTCTACTATCTGAAATCCCGCCACGCGTATGCCTGCCGGACCCGTCCGGGAGGCGGGCACGCGATTGAGTTCGCCGGCCCGTATCCGATCACCGACGGGGAGTTTCGCTTGCTCGACGGATTCCGGCGCGACCCGAGCCGGCAGCCTGGAAATTTTTGATGAAAAAAAATCGCGATTTCACCCGTTTATCCTCCATCCACATGCTGCACAAAACTGCGATTTTCATCTTCTCTGGCGCTTCCCCCTTGTTCGCCCAAAACTTTTTGGACCCCGTTTTCGTGACCGCCACGCGCTCGGACCGGACTGCAAGCGCCGCGCCCTACACAACCGGCTATCTGGATTCGAATTTCCTGCGCGAGCACTCGACGCGGACCATCCCCGACGCCATGCAATACATCCCCGGCGTGCTCGTCCAAAAAACCGCGCACGGCCACGGCTCGCCGTTCATCCGCGGATTCACCGGGCGGCAGAATTTGCTGCTCGTCGATGGCGTGCGCGTCAACAACTCCACCTTCCGCGGCGGGCCGGTCCAATACTGGAACACGGTCGATCCGCTCGCCATCGACCACATCGAGGTGATCAAGAGCCAGGGCTCCGTGCTCTACGGCTCGGATGCGGTCGGCGGCACGGTCAACACCTTCACCAAATCCTCCGGATTCCGCGACGAAGTCGCCGGTCAGGCATACGTCGGCGGCTCGGCGTATTATGAATACCGCGCCAATGGCGAAGGCAGCCACATCGGCCGGCTGGAAAGCGAGACCGGCGTCGGCGGGAAATTCGGGATCTTGCTCGGCCTTTCCGCCAAGGATTTCGGCGACATCGAGGACTCCGCCGTCGGCCGCATGCACAACACCGGCTACCCCGAGCAGAATTACGATTTGCGCTTCGACTGGGCGGTTTCTCCCGAATCGACGATCACTTTCGCGACCCATTACGTGAACCAGGACGACATTTCACGCTGGCACCGCACTCTGGACAATCCGGGGTGGACCGACGGCAGCCACGTCGCGGCTCCCGGAAAATGGACGGAAAACACCTACGATCAGGAATGCTCGATGACCTATCTCCGCTACGCCGGGGAAAATCCGCAGGCAAACGCCCCGGTCAAACGCTGGAGCGCCACGCTTTCCTTCCAGACGACCGATGATTCCGAGTTTCAAGACCGCTTCCCGGACAGCCCCGTCACGAATTCCAAAGTGCTCCGCGGCTCCTCTATTCACGTCGAAACCACCGGCATCGATTTGGTTCTGGAATCTCCCGTCGGGCCGGGGTCGCTGGTGTACGGTTTTGACTTCTATCATGACGATGTCGATTCCTCCGGCTACACATCCAACGCCCTCGGTGGTCCTCGCACCGAGTCGTTGCCGGTCGCCGACGATTCCGAGTACGATCTCTTCGGGGTTTACAGCCAATATGTTTTTAAACCGACCGATCGATTTGAACTGACTGCCGGTGCCCGCTACACCTACGCCGAGGCGTCCCTCGGTCGCTTCGCAGGCGGCGGCGACGAGAGCCGCGATTGGGACGACACCGTCGGCTCGCTGCGCGGGATTTATTCCCTGAGCCACGGCTGGAGCGTTTACGGCGGCATTTCGCAGGCATTCCGGGCACCGAATCTCGACGATCTCACCGGGAATCTGTCGGCGAAATCCGGCGCTCCGGTCATCGGCGACCCGGACGTCAACCCGGAGAAATACATCACCTACGAACTGGGGGCCCGGCAGCAAACGGAAGCCACCTCGCTCAATCTCGCCGTGTTCTACACTGCGGCGGACGAGCTGATCGTCTCTTCGTTCACCGACCCAACCCTCAAGACCTCCATCGCCAGCAACGCGGGCGACGGCTACGTTTACGGCGTCGAGCTGGAAGGCGCCTGGCGGTTTCACCCACAGTGGACGTTGTCCGGATTTGCCGCGTGGCAGAAGGGTGAGACCGAGTCCTCGACCTTCGTCGGCGGACCGGTGGAGGAGAAACCGAATACCCGCCAGCTGCCGCTTTCCGGCTCCGTCGCGTTGCGTTGGGACGATGCCTCCGGGAAATTCTGGGTCGAAGGCCGGATTCTCGCGGCCAATCACGAAGACCGGATTTCCGACGTCGATCAAGCCGCCGACAACCAGCGGATTCCCACCGGCGGCACCCCCGGTTACGTTGTCGCCTCGTTGCGCGCCGGTTGGCATGCCCGTGAAAACCTCGATCTCACCTGCGGCATCGAGAACCTGACCGATGAATCCTACCGCACCCACGGCTCCGGCCAGAACGAAGCCGGCCTGAGCGGAATCTTCGGGGTGAAGGTGGGTTGGTAAGCGGGATCCCTCCAAAGTTCCTCCTTGCTTCGGGTTTTGGCAGGGATACGTTTTTGCCGATCTCTCCGGTTCACGCCGGCGGGTTCATACAAACCGGGGCGATTGCCCCAATCATAAAAACAAAGACATAAAACCATGAAAACTAACTATAAAACGCGTCGTGGCTTCACTCTGGTGGAGCTCCTCGTCGTCATCGTCATCATCGCGGCACTCGCCGGCCTCACCGCTCCC
>CAMDLP010000036.1 GCA_945901795.1 Akkermansia muciniphila
GAACGTCTCTATTTCGGGAAATTCGAAGAAGTCATCGAGCCGCCTAACCTCATTGAGGTTCAGAGTCGGTCCTACGATGAATTCCTTCAGAAGGAAGTGCTCCCCAGCGAGCGAGCAGATGCGGGTCTCCAAGCGGTTTTCCGCGAGGTGTTCCCCATCAAAAGCTACGACGAAGCGATCGAACTCGATTTCGTGACCTACGACATCGAAGATCCGAAAATCACTTCGCTCGATTCGCTGCGCAACAGCGAGAGTTTCAGTGCGGCACTTTACGTGACGTTCAAGCTGAAAGACGAGACTGGCACCAAGAAGGAGCGCGTCTATATGGGCGAGCTTCCGATGATGACGCGCCGCGGCACTTTCATCATCAACGGCGCCGAGCGCGTCATCGTTTCCCAGCTCCACCGCTCGCCGGGTATCTGCTTCGAAACCTCGCAGCACTTGAATGGCAAGCTGCTCCATTCTTTCCGCATCATTCCTGACCGAGGATCGTGGCTCGAAGTGCAGTTCGACACCAACGACCTGCTCTATGTCTATCTTGACCGCCGCCGCCGCCGTCGTAAATTCCTCGCCACCACGTTCCTGCGCGTGCTCGGCTACCCGACCGACCGCGACATCGTCAGCCACTTCTACTCGCCCGAAGCGCTTCCGCTGAGCGAGTCGATGGACGAAGGCGAGCTCGGTCACAAGGTTCCTTTCGAGGACATTCTCGATGGTGAATTGACCGTCGCGAAGGCTTACGAGCCGCTCACGATCGGCATCGTCCGCCAGCTTCTGGCGCTCGGCCACAAGAACGTCGAAGTCATCGACGGTCGTGAGGACGAAATTCTTCTCAAGTCGCTCCGCAAGGACCCGGCGAAAGACGAGGAATCCGCACTCAAGGATATCTATCGGAAACTCCGCCCGGGAGATCCACCGACCGCCGCCAACGCCCGCGCGTTGCTCAAGCGTCTTTTCTTCGATGCGAAGAAATACGACCTCACCCGTGTCGGTCGTTACAAGATCAACCAAAAGCTCGGCATCCAGGTGGATTCCGACCAACGGATCATGGTTCCCGAGGATTTCCTCGCCGCCGTCCGCTACATCCTCAAGCTTAAAAAAGGCGACGGTGTCATCGACGACATCGACCACCTTGGCTCGCGCCGCGTCCGTGCGGTCGGTGAACTTCTTGCCAACCAGTGCCGCGTGGGCCTTGCCCGCACCGAGCGTTTGGTGAAGGAGCGCATGACTTTGTTCGACGTGAACATCGAAGGCATGACGCCGCAGAAGTTGATCAACCCGAAGGCTCTCTCCGCCGTCGTGCGTGATTTCTTCGGCCGTTCGCAGCTCTCGCAGTTCATGGACCAAACCAATCCGCTCGCCGAGCTGACGCACAAGCGTCGTCTCTCCGCGCTTGGACCGGGTGGTCTCAATCGCGACCGTGCCGGCTTCGAAGTCCGCGACGTGCATCCGTCCCACTACGGCCGGATCTGCCCGATCGAAACTCCCGAAGGTCCGAACATCGGTCTCATCAACTCGATGTGTACCTATGCTCGCATCAACGAGTTCGGCTTTATCGAAACTCCTTACCGCCGAGTGGTGAATTCCAAGGTCACTAACGAGATCGAGTATCTCACGGCCGACCAGGAAGAGAATTTCCTCATCGCCCAGGCGAACAACCCGATCGACAAGAAAGGCGCGTTCCAAACCGAGCGCATCACTGCCCGTGAAAAAGGCGGCGAGTTCATCGAAGCGCTCCCTGCGGATGTGAACTACATGGACGTCTCGCCGAAGCAGCTCGTCTCCGTGGCCGCCGGTCTCATCCCGTTCCTCGAGCACGACGATGCCAACCGCGCGCTGATGGGATCGAACATGCAACGCCAAGGCGTGCCGCTGCTCGTTTCCGAATCGCCGCTCGTCGGCACCGGTCTCGAAGGCAAGGCCGCCCGCGATTCCCGCGCCGTGGTGGTTTCCGAAGCCGACGGCATCGTTGCCGCCGCGACTGCGGAAATCATCGTCACCACTCCGGACGGCAAGCTGCCTGTTTCCGAAGAGAAATTCCTCAGCGACGCCGAGTCTGTGCGGACCAACGTGGAGAAAGGCATCATGGCCTATCCGCTGCGGAAGTTCATGCGCTCCAACGCCGGCACCTGCATCAACCAGAAGCCGATCGTCAAGCTGGGCCAAAAAATCAAGAAGGGTCAAGTCCTCGCCGATGGACCTAACACCGAAGACGGCGAGCTCGCCATCGGCCGCAACGTCCTCGTCGCGTTCATGCCTTGGAACGGCTATAACTTCGAAGATGCCATCGTCATCTCCGAGCGCGTGGTGAAGGACGATGTCTATACCTCGATTCACATCTCGGAATTCGACGTCGCTGCCCGCGACACCAAGCTCGGCCCGGAAGAAATCACCCGTGATATTCCTAACGTCGGCGAAGATGCGCTCCGCAACCTCGACCACGACGGCATCATCCGCATCGGCGCGGAAGTGAAACCTGGCGATATCCTCGTCGGCAAGATCACTCCGAAGTCCGAAACCGAACTTGCGCCGGAGGAACGCCTCCTCCGCGCCATCTTCGGTGAAAAGGCCGCAGACGTGAAGGACACTTCACTCCGCGTGCCATCCGGTTGCGTTGGAATCGTCCAAGACGTCCGCGTTTCCCAAAGCGGTTACGCCAAGAAGCGCCTCGACAAGGTCGACCCCGTCGAACTCAAGAAGACGCTCAAGAAGATTAACGACGAGCACAAGAAGAAGGCTGACAAGCTGACGGACGACCTCACCGAGCGTCTCTCCGACATTCTGTTGGGCGAAAAAATCCCGCTCGACGTGGTCAACGCGCAAACCGGCGAAATCATCATCCCGGCGAATCGCAAGATCACCAAGACGCTGCTCCGCAAGCTCGCTTCGGTCCACGACCACATCGAAATCGACCCGTCCCCAATCCGTAACAAGATCTTGGAAATCATCACTTCGTTTGAAGGCCGCTTCCAGGAACTCGACACCGAGCGCGAGCGCAAACTCGACTCGCTGGAGTCCGGCGATGAAGTCGATCCTGGCGTCATCAAGGAAGTCAAAGTCTTCATTGCCGCCAAACGGAAACTCTCCGTGGGTGACAAGATGGCCGGTCGTCACGGAAACAAGGGAGTCGTCGCCACCATCGTCCGCGAAGAGGACATGCCTTATCTATCGGACGGAACTCCGGTCGATATCTGCCTCAACCCGCTCGGCGTGCCATCGCGGATGAACGTCGGACAGGTTCTTGAAACCCACCTCGGCGTTGCTGCCAAGGCACTTGGCTTCAAGGTTGCTACGCCGATTTTCGACGGCATCAAGGAAGACGTCATCTGGGATTTCATGTCCAAGGCCAAGAAGGTCGATGGTGTGAAATGGGTCGGCGACAACGGCGAACTCCGCGCCCGCAAGCCCGGCGAACCCGAAGGCCGCGGCTACACCTGGATCGGCGACGGCAAGGACGGCACGACCGGTGGTAAATCGACCCTCTATGATGGTCGCACCGGCGAGGCCTTCCACAACCCGGTCGTGGTCGGAATGATTTACATCCTGAAGCTCGGTCACTTGGTTGCCGACAAGATCCACGCCCGCGCTGTCGGTCCCTACTCGCTCGTCACCCAGCAGCCGCTCGGTGGTAAGGCGCAATATGGTGGCCAGCGTTTCGGGGAAATGGAAGTTTGGGCGCTCGAAGCCTACGGCGCCGCTTACACCCTCCAGGAACTCCTCACCGTCAAGTCGGACGACGTGCAGGGACGCACCCGGATTTATGAGGCGATTGTCAAAGGCGACAACAACCTCGAAGCCGGAACGCCCGAGTCGTTCAACGTTCTCATCAAGGAAATGCAATCCCTCGGACTCGACGTTCGTCCGGGTCGCAAGGGCTCGACCCATGGCTCCGGCATGACCGGCGGCCTGGACGACTACTCCCTCGATGACCTCACCCTCTAATTTAAACCGCGAACCCCAAACCTGACCTAATACTAACATGAGTGTCGATACCAACCTTCGCGAACTATTCGGCGTGGACGAGCGCCCGGAGCAATTTGACCAAGTCTCCATCACCGTGGCCTCCCCGGAAATCATCCGTTCCTGGTCCAAGGGCGAGGTGAAGAACCCGGAAACCATCAACTACCGGACCTTCAAGCCCGAAAAAGGCGGTCTCTTCTGCGAGCGGATCTTCGGACCCACCCGCGACTGGGAATGCGCCTGCGGCAAATACAAGCGCATCAAACACAAAGGCGTGATCTGCGACCGCTGCGGTGTCGAAGTGACCCTCAGCCGCGTCCGTCGCGAGCGCATGGGCCACATCGAACTGGCCGTGCCGGTTTCCCATATCTGGTTCTACAAGTGCATGCCTTCCCGCATCGGTCTCATGCTCGACATGAGTGCCCGCCAACTGGAGCGCGTCATTTACTATGAAGACTACGTCGTCACCGAACAGGGCAACACCGCTCTCGAAGTCGGCCAGCTTCTCACCGAGAATGAACTTCGCGAAGCGGAAGACACCTACGGCGACGGATCGTTCCAAGCCAGCATGGGTGCCGCCGCTGTCATGGAATTGCTCCGCCAGTGCGATCTTCCATCGCTCATCGTCGCTCTCGAAGAAGAACTCGGAACCACTCGTTCCAAGCAAAACAAGAAGAAGCTCTCGAAGCGTCTCAAGATCACTCAAGGTTTCCTTCAGTCGAAGTCGCGTCCCGAGTGGATGATCCAAACCGTGCTTCCCGTGATCCCGCCGGACCTGCGTCCGCTGGTGCCACTCGAAGGCGGCCGTTTCGCCACTTCCGACCTCAACGACCTCTATCGCCGCGTCATCAACCGCAACAACCGTCTCAAGAACCTCCTGCTCCTCAAAACGCCGGAAGTCATCATCCGCAACGAAAAGCGGATGTTGCAAGAGGCCGTTGACGCGCTGTTCGACAACGGTCGCCACGGCCGCGCCGTCACCGGTGCCGGCAACCGTCCGCTCAAGTCGCTCTCCGACATGCTCAAGGGCAAGGGCGGTCGTTTCCGTCAGAACCTTCTCGGCAAACGCGTCGATTACTCCGGACGTTCCGTCATCGTCGTCGGTCCCGACCTCAAGCTCGGCCAGTGCGGTCTTCCGAAAAAGATGGCACTCACCTTGTTCGAACCGTTCATCATCCGCCGCCTCAAGGAGCTTGGCTATTGCCACACCGTGCGCTCGGCCAAGAAGATGATCGACCGCAAGACCACCGAAGTTTGGGACATCCTCGCGGAAGTCACCAAGGGTCACCCGATCCTGCTCAACCGCGCGCCGACCCTTCACCGTCTTTCGATCCAGGCCTTCGAGCCGAAGCTCATCGAAGGTGAGGCCATCCGCGTTCACCCGCTCGTTTGTACCGCTTACAACGCGGACTTCGACGGTGACCAAATGGCCGTCCACGTCCCGCTTTCGATCGAGGCCCAGATGGAGTGCCGCCAGCTGATGCTCGCGCCTAACAACATCTTCTCGCCCGCATCCGGTCGTCCCGTGACGGTTCCTACCCAGGACATCATTCTGGGCACTTACTACCTCACATGGGCTGGTCTCCGCACCGAGAAAGATCGCGAGAAAGAGGAGCACATGCCCCTCTTTGAAAACGCCTCCGAAGTCGAGTTCGCCCTCGCCGCCGACAAGATCGACTATCACCAGTGGATCCGCATTCGGAACCCCGACCATGGCAAGACCACGGTTTTCGGTTACAAGGGCGAGGATCTCACCGCCAAGGACCGCAAGGAACTCACCCCGCTTCAACAAGCGCTCCGCCAAGGAAAGATCATCGAGACCACTCCGGGTCGCGTTCGTTTCAATGAAATCTGGCCTGCGGGTGTCGGTTTCATCAACAACAACGTCGGCAAGAAGCAGATCGGCGACATCATCTGGCGCTGCTATCAGGTTTCCGGCAAGCCGAAGACCGTTGAGGTCCTCGACGAACTCAAGAACCTTGGTTTCCGCGAAGCGACCCGTTCGGGAACTTCGATCGGTATCGTTGACATGGTAATCCCCGAGGAGAAGCCCGAGATCATCGCCAAGGCTTACGAGGAAGTCGAAAAAGTCACCAAGCAATATCGCAACGGCGTCATCACCGACGGCGAGCGCTATCAGAAAGTCGTCGACGTCTGGACCCAGGCGACCGACACCATTGCCAACGCGCTCTATCGGAAGATCGAGCACAACGAAGGCAAGAAGAAGGCATCGCCGCTTTTCATGATGGTCGATTCCGGTGCGCGGGGTAACAAGTCCCAGATCAAACAGCTCGGCGGCATGCGCGGACTGATGGCCAAGCCCTCCGGCGAAATCATCGAACGTCCGATCATCTCGAACTTCCGCGAAGGTCTCTCGGTGCTCGAGTATTTCATCTCCACCCACGGCGCCCGCAAGGGACTTTCAGACACCGCTCTGAAAACCGCTGACTCCGGCTACATGACCCGTAAATTGGTCGACGTGGCCCAGGACGTCATCGTCTTCAAGCAGGATTGCGGAACCGCTAACGGCATCACCGTCGCCGCCATTTATGATGGCGACGAAGAGTCCGCCTCGCTCTCCACCCGGATCTACGGCCGTGTTTCCTGCGAGCAAATCAAGGACCCCGTCACTGGCGGCGTCTTGGTCGAAGTGGACGATGTCATCAACGAAGTCCAAGCCCGTTCCATCGAGAACATCGGCGTGCTCAAGCTGAAGATCCGTTCGGTTCTCACCTGCGAAGCCGAGCGCGGCTGCTGTGCGAACTGCTACGGCCTCAACCTTGCCACCGGCCTGCCTGTTAAAATCGGTGAAGCCGTCGGCATCATCGCCGCCCAATCGATCGGCGAGCCCGGCACCCAGCTCACCATGCGGACCTTCCACGTCGGTGGTGTTGCCGCCGCCACGTTCAAACAGCCGATCATCAAGGCCAAGAACAGCGGTCGCCTCGTCTACAAGGAAATGCGCACCGTTCAAGACGTCGACGGCCACTGGGTTGTCCTCAACAAGAACAGCACCATCTCCATCCGCGACAAGGAAGGCCTCGAACTCGAAAGCCATCAGATTGTCATCGGCTCCGTCATTTCCGTGAAGGACGGCGAGGACGTCAAGAAGGGCGACACCGTCGTCACTTGGGATCCCTACAACGTGCCGATCCTCACCGAGAAAAACGGCAAGGTCGAACTCCGCGACATGATCTCCGGCATCACCGTGACTAACGAAACGGACAAGGAAACCGGCAAAAAGGGCATGGTCGTCACCGAGCACAAGGAGGACCTCCATCCGCAGGTCGTCATCATCGACGAGAAGACCAAGGAAATCAAAGCGAGCTATTCCATCCCGGTCGGCGCCCACCTTTCCGTCAAGGAAGGCCAGGTCATCACCGCGGGAACGCAGATCGCCAAGACTCCGCGGAAAGTCGCGCGGACCAAGGACATCACCGGTGGTCTTCCACGGGTGGCCGAGCTTTTCGAAGCCCGCAAGCCCAAGGATTCCTGCGTCATCGCCAAGATCGAAGGCACCGTTTCCTTCGGCGGCAACGTCCGCGGCAAGAAGAAGGTCATCGTCACCCACGCCGAAACCGGCGAGCAAGTCGACCACCTTGTCCCGATGGGCAAGCACGTGGTGGTCACCGAGGGCGATATCGTCAAGCGCGGCGACCAAATCACCGAAGGCCCCGTGTCGCCGGAAGATTTGCTCGAAGCCTGCGGAGCCCAAGAACTCCAAGAGCACTTGGTCAACGAGGTTCAGTCCGTTTACCGCGTCCAAGGCGTGGAAATCAACGACAAGCACATCGAGGTCATCGTTCGTCAGATGCTCCGCAAGGTGAAAATCACCGAACCGGGCGACGCCGACCAATACCTCTGGGGCGACCAGATCGACCGCTCGAACTTCAAGCGCGTCAACGCCGCGATTGTTGCCAACGGTGGCAAGCCTGCCGAAGGCGAGCCTGTCCTGCTAGGCATCACCAAGGCCTCGCTGGAAACCGACTCGTTCATCTCCGCCGCATCCTTCCAAGACACTACCCGTGTCCTCACCGAAGCAGCGACCCTCGGACGCGTCGATTACCTCAGCGGGTTCAAGGAAAACGTCATCATGGGTCACCTGATCCCCGCCGGCACCGGATTCTATCACCACCGCGAGGCGGAGTTCGAATTCACCGTCGAGGAGCCGGAACCGATCGTCGCGCCGAAGGAAACCTTCGAAGACGACGAGGACGCCGCGACCGCGTAATCCCGATTCCATGCCATCCACCGAAGCCCCGGCCCGCGCAAGCGGACCGGGGCTTTTTCTTTTTGAGAACGCGACCGCCTGTGGGCGTAGGTGCAATTTCACGAGGGGAGCACACGCGCCCTCGCGTTTGGTTTTCAGCGCCCTCGCTGAAAACATGGGTCTGCTAAATGAGACGAATCCTCACGTGATGCGGGCCATCCATGCCGCGAGGGCGCGACATGGAACACGCGAGGGCGCGTGTGCTCCCCCGCATGAATCTCGCTTGGCCGAAATAATTCGGCATTCCGCCACGTAAGCACCACACCATGAAAACCATCCTGCTCCTCGCACTCCTCTCCACCCTCGCTCACGCCGAACCGAAGGCCCTCTTCAACGGCAAGGATCTCACCGGCTGGGAAGGTAATCCCGATCTCTGGTCGGTTCAGGACGGCGTGATCACCGGCCGGACCACCGTGGAAAAGCCCACCAAAGGCAACACCTTCCTCATCTGGAAAGACGGCGAGGTCGCTGATTTCGAGATCACCTTCAAATATAAAATGAAGCCCGGCGATGCCAAAGGCACCGTCAACAGCGGCCTCCAGTTCCGCAGCAAAATCGTGGATCCGGCAAACTGGGTCGTCGCTGGCTATCAGGCGGACCTCGAATACGGCCCGAAATACAGCGGCATCCTCTACGAGGAAAAAGGCCGCGGCATTCTCGCCCAGCGCGGCCAAAAAGTGAAGATCACCCAAGGGACCGATCCGAAAAAGCCCGTCATCGAAGTCACCGGTGAAGCCGGCAAGAGCGATGAGATCCAAGCCGCCATCCACAAGGACGACTGGAACGAATACAAGGTCATCGTCAGCGGCAACCACATCCAACAATTCATCAACGGCAAGCTCACCGTGGACGTTACCGACGAAACCGCCGAAGCCGCCGAAGCCGCCAAGAAGGGAATCCTCGCGTTTCAGCTCCACGCCGGCCCGCCGATGCAAATTCAGTTCAAGGACATCGTGCTCACCACCAAGTGAGCGCGGCTGGAGCGTTCGGAATCACCGGCCATGAAATCCATCGTTCTCTCTTTCCTCTTCGCCACGCTCGCCGGGGCCCGAATCCCCACGGCTCCCGGCGCGGAACTCCAGCTCGCCGCTGACGGCTACAAATTCACGGAAGGCCCCGCCGCGGACGCGGCGGGCAACGTTTATTTCACCGACCAGCCCAACGACCGGATCCTCAAGTGGTCCGTCGAGACCGGGAAAGTCGCCGATTTCATGAAGCCGGCAGGCCGCTCGAACGGCCTCTACTTCGACCGCGACGGCCAGCTCGTCGCCTGCGCCGATGAAAAGAGCCAGCTCTGGCGCATCGATCCCGCGACCAAGAACGTCACCGTGGTTCTCGATCACTATGCCGGCAAACCCTTCAACGGCCCCAACGATCTCTGGATCGATCCCGCCGGCGGCATCTATTTCACCGACCCGTTTTACAAGCGTCCCTACTGGCAGAACCGCGAAAAACCCGATCAGGAACAACAACGCATTTTCTATCTTCCCAAGGGTGCCAAAGCTCCCTTCGTCGCGGATGACACGCTGGTTCAGCCCAATGGCATCATCGGCACGCCGGATGGCAAGTTGCTCTTCGTCACCGCCATGGATTCGCTCTACACTTTGGAAATGTCGGTCGCCGGCACCCGTTAAAGATCCTGATAGCGCATCGAGAAAGTATCGTTGCGTTCGAGATACTGCTCCGAATGGTTCGCCGACACGCTGGCATCGTAAGTCTGCAGAAATCACCTTTGGAGCGGTCGGCGGGAAATTATGCTTTCTGCCTGTGCCCGCCGCGGCTACCCAGAGCGGGACCGCCCGACTGCGTCCCACTCCGATATGTCCTTTCCTTCCAAACTCGACCTTGCTGTGATCGGCGGCGGCGCGTCGGGATTTTTCACCGCGCTGCAATACGCGGAAATGGCCCCCGGAAAAAGCGTCGCGATCTTCGAGAAAAGCCCGCACTTCCTGCAAAAAGTCCGGATCTCCGGCGGCGGGCGCTGCAACGTGACCCACGCTTGTTTCGATCCCCGCGAGCTGGCGAAAAACTACCCGCGCGGCTCGCGCGAGCTGCACGCCGCGTTTCACCGCTGGCAACCGAGCGACACGGTGGAGTGGTTCGCGCGCTTCGGGGTCGTCCTCAAGACCGAGCCGGACGGGCGGATGTTCCCGGAGTCTGATAGCTCCGACACTGTGATCCAATGCTTTCTCAATCGTGCCCGCGAGTGCGGCGTCCCGTTGTTTCCGAAATGCCCGTTAGTCGGCATCGAGCGTCTCGCAAACGGCGGCTTCTCCCTGCGTTTCGAAAATCTCGCGGAACCTGTTGAGGCGCGCGCGGTCTGCATCGCCACCGGCTCGCTGAAGGACAGCCCGCTGCTCGGTCATTTGAAAAAGCTCGACCAGAGCATCGAGCCGTTGGTCCCCTCGCTGTTTGCTTTCAACGTCACCGACCGGCGCATCAGCGGCTTGGCAGGCGTGGCCCATCCGAAAGTCGCGGTCCGCCGGGAAGGTTCTAACTCCACCCAGCAGGGGCCGCTACTCATCACCCACCGCGGCTTCAGCGGGCCGGCCGTGTTGCGGCTTTCCGCCTGGGAGGCCCGGGATCTGGCGGCGACCAACCATCATTTCCCGTTCGTCATCGACTGGCTGCCGGAGATGGACATGGAAGAGCTCAAATCGCGCTTCGCCGAAATCCGCCAAACCCAAGGCGCCAAGCTCGTGCGCAACACGCCGATTTCACCGATCCCGCGCCGGCTCTGGGAACGCATCGTCGCTTGCTGTGAAATCGAGGATCAGACGACCTGGGGGCAGTTGTCCAAAACGGCGAGCCAGCTTCTGCTAGGCGCGCTCAAGTCCGCCCGCTTCGAGGCGGAGGGCAAGACCACGAACAAGGATGAGTTCGTCACCGCGGGGGGCATCAAGCGGCCCACCATCGACTTCCGGACGATGGAGAACCGTGTGACGCCCGGCCTCTATTTCGTCGGCGAGTGCATCGACATCGACGGCATCACCGGCGGCTTCAATTTCCAGGCCGCTTGGACCACCGCCCACATCGCCGCCGCGGCCATCGCGCGGCGAGTTGCTGATGGCGCGGTTTGAAAAAGAAACGCCCGATCCCCTGTGAGGAGGATTGGGCGCTTTTGAGAAAGGTTATGTAGTGAGCTGAGGGGGATTAATCCCAACCGCCGCCGCCGCCGCCACCTTTGTAGCCGCCGCCACCGCCGCCGCCTTTGTAGCCGCCGCCGCCGCCGCTGCTGCGACGATCACCACCGCCGCCGCCGTAGCCGCCGCCACCGCCGCGACGATCACCGCCGCCACCGCCGCCGTAGCCACCGCCGCCGCCGCCGCCGCCGCCGCCGCCGCGGCGTTCACCGCCGTAGCCGCCGCCACCGCCGCCGCTAGGACGACCGCCGCCGGGCTTAAATTCTTTAGGCTCAGAGGCGTTGACGCGAAGCTCGCGGCCCTGATAGTCGTAACCGTTGAGAGCTTCGATCGAAGCGTTCAGCTGGCTCTGGTCGCCGAGCGTGACGAAAGCAAATCCTTTGGATCTGCCGGTTTCGCGGTCGGTGATGATTTTCACCCGTTCAACGGGTCCGTAAGCGGCGAAGAGGCCTGAAACGTCTTCTTCAGTAGCGGTGTAGGGCAGGTTGCCCACGTAGATGTCCATTTTTGTCTATTCTTATCACGCCGTCACATTCAACGCTCCCCGATCATGGCGTAAAAGACCGGATAAAGCGCATCCACCTGCGAATTTGCAAAATGAACGTTATGCCTTTACCCGTCGAAATCAGGGTTGGCAAGAAATGATTTTCCGCAGAATCGCGCGGGATTTCCCGGTGGCTTCACGAAAAAGCCCCGCACGGAGCGAATCCATGCGGGGCGGGGGTGGTTTCGAAATCGCAATCAGCCGACGATCACTTGCTGGTGGAAGCTTTGCCAGTCGTCGAGGTTGTTGAGGTTGATGGCGTCGAGGATTTTTCCTTCGTCGGGAATTCCGCAGGTGCCGAGGATATTGGCGCGGACATCGGCGGTGTGGTTGTAGCCGGTGATGGCGGCATTCAATTTCGCGACTGCGGCCGCGTCGAGTGAGCCGCCGGATTGGGCGAGGATCCAAGCTTCGAGTTGCGGATAAGTCGGCTTGCTGGAGGCGATGAAGCTCTCGAAGGCCGCCTTGTCGATGCCGAGGCCGTCGAGGACCATCTGGTCGTAGCCCTGGCCGCAGGACGGATAGTCCGGATGGAGTTTGCCCGCCGCGCCGAGCGAGGCTTTCTGCCAGAGGCGTGGCAGGTGGAGGACGCCGAGTGGGCCGGCGGTGCCGGAGCTGATGAGTGGGATGATTTTGGTCATGATTTTGAGTTAGGTGAGGTTGTGTGGCGCTTCAGCCGCGGCAAATCCAACAGGCAAATCCGCCGGAATGCAAAGGGAGATCGTCGATTGGTGAAATTTTCGCGTTTCATCCGGCCGCGTTCGGGTTCAAATCCACCGCGCCGCGCAATCCGTGCGGGAAAAATCTCACCCATCAATCTCACCGCCATGTGGAAAGGCCGCTTCTCCCAAGATACTTCGTCACTCGTCCAGCAATTCGGCGAATCCATTTCATACGACTGGCGCTTGTTCCCGCACGACATCGCCGGGTCCATCGCCCACGCACGCGCCCAGAAGAACATCGGCCTGCTCACGGCGGATGAGTTCTCCCAGATCGAAAACGGCCTGAAGGAAATCCTCGCCGACATCGAGGCCGGGAAATTCGAGTTCAAGACCTCGCTCGAGGACATTCACATGAACATCGAGTCCGAGCTCACCCGCCGCATCGGCGCGGCCGGCGCGAAACTCCACACCGCCCGCTCCCGCAACGACCAGGTCGCCACCGACACCCGTCTCTACGCCCGCACCGAGATCGACGGCCTGCTCGCTGCCATCACCGGCCTGCAAAATGCCCTGCTCGACCGCGCGGAAAAATACGCCGCCACCGTCATCCCCGGCTATACCCACCTCCAGCGCGGCCAACCGGTCACTGCCGGCCACCATTTCCTCGCCTACGTGGAAATGCTTGAGCGCGACAAATCCCGCCTTACTGACGCCCGCAAGCGCCTCAACATCTCGCCGCTCGGCTCCGGCGCGCTCGCCGGTTCCACCATCAATCTCGACCGCCACGCCATCGCCGCCGAACTCGGCTTCGACGGCGTCACCCACAACTCGATGGACGCCATCGCCGACCGCGACTACATCGCAGAAGTGTTGTTCGTCATTTCGCTCTGCGGCGTCCACCTTTCGCGTCTCAGCGAGGATCTGATTTTGTGGTGCACCGCGGAGTTCGCGTTCGCCTCTCTATCCGACGCGCACACCACCGGCTCCTCGCTGATGCCGCAGAAGAAAAACCCGGACGTCTGCGAACTCACCCGCGGCAAGACCGGCCGCCTCGTCGGAAATTTGATGAATCTGCTAGTCGCCGTCAAAGGCCTGCCGCTCACCTACAACCGCGACCTCCAGGAAGACAAACCGCCGCTGTTCGACTCCGTGGACACCCTGAACCTCATCCTCGCCGTCAACACCGAGATGATTTCCGCGATGGAACTCCGCGAGGAAAACTGCAAGGCCGCTGCCTCCGATCCGATGCTGCTCGCCACCGACCTCGCCGACTATCTGGTGAAAAAAGGCGTCCCTTTCCGCCACGCCCACGAACTCGTCGGCAAAGCCGTCGCCCAAGCCATCGCCACCAAGACGCCGCTCGACCAACTCGACCTCCCCGCCATCGACCCCGCCTACGGCCCGGACGCGAAGGATGTTTTCTCACTCGAAACCGCCCTCGCGGCCCGCACCAATCCGGGTGCGCCTTCCATCGCCAACGTCGCCGCAGAGATTGTTAGGTGGAAAAGCCTGCTGGGGCGATGAGGTGGAGGCTTGGCAAAATCCATAGTCCAAGAGGATTGTGGAAGCCGGTCCAATGCCTAATCCTTTGTGGGTAACTTTCCACCCTTGGTTGCCGACTTCTCCAACTGATCAAAAGTGTATTTCTTGCAGCCTTGGGCAGTCCACCAAGCTTGGGCTCTTGCGATGGCGGCACTCCGTGCAGCATCGCTGGCTGCAGGACGGTAGCCGAAATTCTCGCCGGTGAGATTCCGGAGAAGTTCTGTAGCCGTGTCCGCGTATGAAAACGACTGGCCTTCCGCACCGGCGATTGTCCTGCATCCGGGTTGCTTCTTTTTCGTTAGGGCCAGAGCCAGGCCGGGGATTGCAAATGGGGAGCTTCTTGCTTGCGAACAATTGACCAGTGCCGTCCAGACTCCCGCTGTCCCAGCATCCTTGCCGTGTTCGATCTCTTGTTTTGCCAGCCGGTTCAGTAACTCCCAATCCTGGCGCGTTCCATGGTCGGTCATGTAAAACACCATATCGCTTTCGAGTATGTAGCCCGCCGCGAGTTCGACCGCCTCAAGGCGATTCTAACGAACTGCGCGCGTCACGGTCCGGCTTCACAGAATCGCGGGAACCACCCGGATTTTGCCGCCTATCTGCAAGGCAAGCTGGCGTGGGTCCGCTTCATCCATCCCGGAAAGGAAGCCAGGCTGCGGGCAATTTTCGAGCGGATGGATTGGGGGTAGGGGATCCTGCCGTCATTCTGCGGCCTCCGCACGTTTTTTGAAGAAATCCCGCAAAGGTCGCGTATGAAGAAAATCTCATGACTTCGAAATCCATCCCAACCTTGTCCGTGCTCGCGATTGCGGCCGTTATTTCCGGCTCGCTGCACGCCGATGTGAAGCCCAACCCGCTGTTCACCGACGGCGCGGTTCTGCAACGCGGCCAGCCGGTCCCGGTCTGGGGCACCGCGCGGGATGGCGAGAAGGTGACGGTCGAGTTTGCCAATCAGAAAATCAGCACCACCGCGGCTGACGGCAAATGGAGTGTGAACCTGAAGCCACTGAAAGAGGGCGGCCCGCACACCATGACGATCACCGGCGACAATGCCGTGACGGTGAACAACCTGCTCGTCGGCGAAGTCTGGGTCTGCTCCGGCCAGTCGAACATGGAGTGGCCCTTCACCAAGGCCCACAACGCCAAGGAAGAAGGTCCGAAGGCGACTTTTCCGAAGATCCGGATGTTCACGGTGAAGAAGACAACCTCCGTCAAGCCGCTGACGGAAGCCGTCGGCAGCTGGGTCGAGTGCTCGCCGGAAACGGTCGGCGGTTTCTCCGCAGTCGGTTACTTTTTCGCTCGTGATCTCTACCAGAAACTCGGCGTGCCGGTCGGCATGATCCACACCTCATGGGGTGGCACTCCTGCGCAGGCTTGGACAAGCTTGGAAGGATTCGGAAGCGATCCGGAGTTGAAAGGTTATGTTGATAGCGCGACCCAGAAACTCGCCAGCTACGACGCCGCAGCCGCCGCTTATCCGGCGAAGCTGGAGGAATTCAATGCCAAGTTAAAGGAATGGAATGAAAGCGTCGGCAAGGCCTATCAGGAAACGTTGAAGGCCTGGACCGAGGCCACCGCCCAAGCGAAGCAAGCCGGCCAGCCGTTGCCGCCGAAACCCGCACCCACCAGCCCTCAACCGAAGGCGCCAGCGGGACCGGAAGGTGGATCGGGTGACCCGACGACTCTTTTCAACGGCATGCTCGCCCCGGTCATTCCCTACGGCATCAAGGGGGCCATCTGGTATCAGGGCGAGTCGAACGCCAAGCAGTCGAAACAATATCGCACACTGTTCCCCGCCATGATCGCCGACTGGCGGGCGCGCTGGAAACAAGGCGATTTCCCGTTCTTCTTCGTCCAGATCGCGCCCTTCAATGGCCAGCCGCCGGAAATCCGCGAGGCGCAGTTTCTCACGCTCGCCAAGGTGAAAAACACCGCCATGGCCGTGACCACCGATGTGGGCAACGCCACCGACATTCACCCGAATCAAAAGGAGCCCGTCGGCCAGCGTCTGGCCCTCGCCGCCCGCGCGCTGGCCTACGGCGAGAAGCTCGAATACTCCGGTCCGCTCTATGATTCGATGACGGCCAAGGGCGGGAAAATCGCCCTTACCTTCAAGCACGTTGGTAGCGGACTCATGGCCAAAGACGGCGAGCTCAAAGGCTTCACCCTCGCCGGAGAGGACAAACAATTCGTCCCCGCGCAGGCGCAAATCCAAGGCTCGAACATCATTGTCTCCGCCGAGGGCGTGGCCAATCCCAAAGCCGTCCGCTACGGCTGGGAAAACGTTCCCGACGTGAACCTCTTCAACAAGGAAGGTCTCCCCGCCTCGCCGTTCCGCACGGATGTGGATTGAAGCGCGTCCACCCGTTTCAGTAGCACCCGTTGGCCACTTCCAAGGGCCGCTTGGGAATAAATTCCAAGGCTCCGGTTCCGGTCTTGCCAAAGCGTCAAAAGCCCGTAGCTTCCCGCCGAGCAGGTATTTCCTACCTCCGACGCCAGCATCCGGCCGAGTGCCTACAGATTCACCCCATTTCCCCGGGTCGTGAAATCGGCCTGCAAGCTAGGACCACCGGAACGCCTGCCTCAACGGGCGGCGGCGCAAGCCGACTTGTTCCGACACGGGTGAAGTCTCCTTCCGCAAGCTGCGGAGCTTCTCCCCGGCACCAAAAAGCCGGATTGTCGGATCCATGTCGGTCAGCACGAGGTCCTTCCAGCATTGCCGGATTCTCCTGAATCCGCCGCGCCGGGCCGCCTGAAACCACAACCCCACTGACAACATGTCAAACGCAACACAAGATTCCCGCAATTCGGGAGGAGACAGCCGTCGCCGCCGCTCACGCGGAGGCCAAAACCGTAATAACAACCAAAACCAAGACCGTCGCGAACGCGGGGGTGACCGGGATTCCCGCGGCGACCGCGGCCAATCCCAAGGCCGCCGCAAGGATGGCAATCGTTCCGAGGAATTCCGCCCACAAGCGTCACGTCCGGCCCGCACTTATGCGCCGGCCAAACTGAGCTTCTGGCAGAAAATTCTCAAAGCCGTCGGCCTTTACAAAGAGCCTGCGCGTCCGGCGCGCACCGAGCGCAAGCCCGAGTCCACGCCGTTTCCGAGCGGCGAACGCGCCCCCAAGTCGAACACCCGCAACGCCCGTTCCGGCGAAGGCGAAAGCGAAGCCCGTGCCCCGCGCGAACCCCGCGAGCCACGTGCACCCCGCGAGCCCCGCCCCGAAGGCGAGCGCGAGGAGCGTTCACGCGGCGGCAGTCGTGGTGGCGAGCGCGGCGGTGACCGCCCTCGCGGCGGCGATCCGAAAAGCGTCGAGTCCACCCGCGTTTACGTCGGGAACTTGTCATACGACGTTTCCGAACAAGACCTCCAAGAGCTCTTCAAAGGCATCGGCGGCGTTCGCAACATCGAGATCGTTTACAACCGCAGCACGCACCGCTCCAAGGGCTACGGCTTCGTGGAAATGCTCCGCATGGACGAGGCGATGCGCGCGGTGGAAGTCCTTCACGACCAGCCCTTCATGGGCCGGAAAATGACGGTTTCCGGCGCCAAATCCAAAGGCCAGGACGAGCGTGAGGACATGGAAGGCCGTGACGAGCGCGAGCCAACCCGCGCCGTGCTTGCCTCCAGCGCACCGGCCGTCGCCGCTGCGGTCGTCGCCGAGCCAGTCATCGAGACGATCGTGGAAACCGTCGCGGAAGTGGCGGAAGAAGCACCGGTCGCTGCCGCCGAGAATCTCGAAGCCAAGTATGGTTTCGACGAGCCTCAGGAAAAGACCGAGGAAGCCTGATCGGTTGATCCGTTTAAATCAAAAACCTCCGTCGCGGTTTGCCGCGGCGGAGGTTTTTTTTTGGAAGGGAATTGGATAGGAAATTCAGCGGAATCGTTGCTCCCTGCCGCAGGAATGAGTAGAGTATCTCTCAGTTCATGGAACGTGAGGAAACTCAGCGGGAAATGCGCCGCCCCGCATCGGTAAGCCGGTAGCGTTGGGTCGGGCTGCGGAGGGAATCCGGTTCGGTCATTTCGATCATGCCGGCCAGCAGCGCCGGATTCAGGTGGTTTTTCCGGAAGGTCGGCTTGTGCCGCAGCCCGAGACGGCGGAGGAGCTCATCGGAAGTCAACTCAGCGTCACTGCCGTAAGCCTTGAGCAGGGCTTTTACTTGATCGCTTACTTGGTCGCTAGTGAGGCTTGGATCGACTGGATGCGGTTCGCCTTCCGAAGTTGCGGCGAAAGCGAAAAATTCCGCCCGCCCCAACGCCCGATCCGCTCGCAGATTTCCCCGACCAAGGTAAGCTGGCGCGGGGCGATGGTGATCGGAGGATGGTAGGGCGTGGGCATGATGGCTGAGCTTTCTAGGTTTCAGTTCCAGGAGAGCATGAGGGTCTGGACACTAGGAAATGGTGGGGAGGCGGGGCGAGGGAAATCTCGAAGCCAAGTATGGTTTCGGCGAGCCTCAGGAAAAGACCGGGGAAGCCTGATCGGCCGGTCCGAAATTTGAGTCGTCCTTTGGGTGAGGTTTCGTTAGCTTCGCCTCATGAAAACCCCCGTGCTTTGCTTGCTCGCCATCGGCAGTCTCGCCGCTCCGCTCGCTGCGACCCCTGATCACGCCATCACGGTCAGCGAGCGCTTCATCGAGCGGACCTTCGTTCAAAAGTAAGACCGGCCGGGGCTGGACGTGGGCGGTTGCGGTGATTACACGTCGCGCATGACCGTTCGCACCCGTTTCGCCCCTTCGCCCACTGGCTATTTGCACGTCGGCGGGGCCCGCACTGCTTTGTTCAACTGGCTGTTCGCCCGTAAACATGGCGGCGTTTTCGTGCTGCGGGTGGAGGATACCGACGGGGCGCGTAACACGGAGGAAGCGCGGCAGGCGATTTTCGACGGGATGAGCTGGCTGGGTCTCGACTGGGACGAAGGTCCCGAAAAGGGCGGGGATTTCGGCCCGTATTATCAGAGCCAGCGGAAGGAAATTTATGACGCGTGGTTCGCGAAGCTGGTGGTGGCCGGGCGCGTCTACGAGGACGGCGGCGCGTGGCGCTTCCGCTTCGAGCGCAAGCCGGTGACGATGCACGACCTGGTTTGCGGCGAGGTGACCATCGACTACCGCGACGAGTCGAACACGCCGGACATGGTGGTCAAACGCTCGGACGGCTCGTATGTTTTCCACTTCGTGAACGTGGTGGACGACTTGGAAATGGAGATCACCCATGTCATCCGCGGCGAGGACCACCTGATGAACACGCCCAAGCATTTGCAGTTGATAGAAGCCTTCGGCGGCAAGGCTCCGCAATACGCGCACATCCCGCTGATCCTGAATCCGGACGGCTCGAAGATGTCGAAACGCGATGCCGGCGCGGCCGTCGGCGACTATCCGCGCCAGGGATTCCTGCCGGCGGCGGTGGTGAATTTCATCGCGCTGCTAGGCTGGAATCCCAAAACCGAACGGGAAATCTTCACCCTCGCCGAGCTGGTCGAGCGCTTCTCGCTGGAAAACGTCAACCGCTCGCCGGGCCGCTTCGATCTGGAGAAATGCAAGTGGGTCAACCAGCAGCATCTGCTCGGAGTGAGCGTGGAGGATTTCGCGGCGGCGGCGCGGCCGTTCGTCGAGGCGGCGGGCCTGCCGGTTCCGGAAAACTATCTGGCGGTGATCGCGGCGGTGAAGGACAAGGTCCGCTTGTTCGGCGACGTGCCGGCGGCGGTGGATTTCCTGCTGAAGGAGGATTTTGAATACGACGAGGAGGCCGTCGCGAAGGCGCGCGGCAACGCGGCGGCGGGCGGGCTTTTGAGCGCGCTGGCAACGGCGTTTGAGGCGGTTCCCGAGTGGTCGGCGGATGCGGCGAAGGCGGCGCTCAACGAAACCGCGACGGCGGCGGGCGCGAAGCCGGGGCAGCTGATGTTCCCGCTGCGGGTCGCGCTATCAGGCCGCCCCCACGGGCCGGATCTCGGCGATGTTTTGAATTTACTGGGGCGGGATCGCTGTGTGGCGCGCGTCCGTCATTTCGCCGGGATGTTATAAATTTCAAACGATGAAACAGGTTTATATGCTGGAAGACTTGGCATCGCGCGAGCTGTTGGACACTGGTGCCGATAAGCCCGCGCGGCTGGCGGTGATCGGCCACCCGATCGCGCACTCGGCCTCGCCGCGGATGCACCAGGCGGCGCTCGACGCGGCGGGGATCGACGCGCGTTACATCCGTCTCGACATCGAGCCGGGGCAGGTGGGCGAGGCGTTTTCGCGGATGCGGGCGCTGGGATTCATCGGCTGCAACGTGACGGTGCCGCACAAGTTGGAGGCGATGGAGCATTGCGAGGTCCATCCGGACGCCAAGGCGTTAGGCGCGGTGAACACGATTCGTTTTGACGCGGATGTGACGCGCGGTTTCAACACCGACGGGCCGGGATTCGCCCGCGCGGTTGAAGATGATTTCCAGCGGCCGCTGGCGTCGCTCAAGGTCGTCATCGCGGGCGCGGGCGGCGGCGCGGGGCAGGCGATCGCGACGCAGTGCTGCCTGGTCGGAGTGGAAAAGCTGGTCGTCGTGAACCGCACGACCGGGAAGCTCGGGCCGCTGGTCGAGCGCCTGCGCTTGCTCGGTCCGCGAACGGAAATCGTCGCGCTGGCCTTGGATGATCCGGCACTGGCGGAGCAGTGTTTGAGCTGTGACTTGATCGTGAACACCTCGTCGGTCGGTTTGAAGAACGGCGACCCGTCGATCCTCCCGGCGGCGTGTTTGAAAAAGGCGCACCTCGTTTACGATACGATTTACCAACCTCCGGTGACGCCGTTGTTAGCGATGGCGGACGCTCTGGGCTGCCGCAAGGCCAACGGCTTTTCGATGCTCATTCAGCAGGGGGCGCTGGCGTTTCAGCATTGGTTTCCGGGGGCTGATCCGTTGGCGGTGATGCGGGCGGCGATGAGTCGGGTTTGAGCGGTTGCTCCGGAATTTCCACGCCGGGCGCGTCGTGGGAATACCAGTGGCAGGCGATCACATCTTCGAGTTCGTAGCGACGTTCCCCGGCCTCCTCGACGCGGCGGACTTTCACGCGGACGCGGATGAAGCCCTCGGGAGTGGCGCTGGGAAGATTTACGTCGAAGACGCGTTTACCGGCTTTTTCAAGTTTGAAGGCGGCATCTAGCAGGCGGCCGTTTTTGGTGTCGCGCTTGATCAGGAACTCGGGCGACTTGACTCCCATTTCAGTGTTGGAGCCGAAGCGGGGAGGGTAAAATACGATGCTGATGGTGTCGGCGTTTTTCCGCTCCTCGGCGAGGCGCTCGCGGGCGAGCAGGCGGAATCCGGCTTGTTCCGGCCCGCTGCCTGCTAGGAAAAGCGGCCAGGGATACTCGCTGAAGCGGACGTAATGGTCCCAGTCGAGCAGCCACTCGCCGTTTTCCTCCATGAAAACCGCGTCCAAGTGACCGCCTTCAGCGTAGCTCCAACAAGTTTCGATCGCCCGGCGGCCGGGTAGGTGGAGAGCCGCGTGCTTCGATAGGGCGATTTTTTGCGGGTCGATGACGACCAGCGGATTCAGGCTGAAGAAGCGCGCCATCCGGGCGGCGGTGGTGATGGGCGAGAGGACGAACTGGTTTTGCTGCTCGGGTGTCCCGGCAGCGAGGAAGCCGGAAAAGGTCTGGTTACAAAGCGGGCCGGCCTCGTCCATCAGAATGACGTCTTCTTCCGGGACGACGGCTTTCGCCGAGACTTGGCTCACGGGTTTTTCGGAATCGTCCGGTTGTTCGCCCCATTGCCAGCGGGCTCCGTAGATGATGGCGAGAACGAGCACCGACCAGCCGAGGACGATCTTCACCATGAAATAACTGCGTTTCCGCTTCTTTCCCAAGCGTTTTCCCCGTTCGCCGGAGTTTTCCGTTGGAGTCAGCGCGGGGGCGGCATCGTTCGCGGGCGGCGGCTCGATGCCGAGCGACGGGTTGCGCCCACAGGAGGTGCAAAGGCGGCCATCCACCGCTCCGGGGCTGGATTGGAAGAGCGAACCGCAGTGTCCGCAGTGAAACCAGGAGGTGTTTTTTTCGCTCACGGGTGAAGTTTAGGGTGCGACCGGGCCGTTGTCTCTCAGAAATCTCACGCGTCGGCGAGTTGGCGGTCCAGCGCGGCGTCCATCGCCTGCTCGACGAGGCGGGCGGCGAGCGCTTCGGTGGCGGCGTCCAGGCGTTGGACCGCGGCTTTGAGCGGATTGGCCGCGCCACCCGCGAGCGCGGCGCGGACGGCGGCGGCGGCGGCTTCGATTTCTCCGCGCTCGTCGTCCATCGCGAGGCCCAGACTCAAGACTGACTCCACGGCGGGCAGCAGTTCCTCGGCTTTCATTTTCGCCTCGGTGAAAACCCGCTCGGCCATGTCGGTGAAGGCGTGCTCGACCGACTCGCTGACCATCGCCTCGACCGCCGCGTCGTCCACATTGACCGCTGCGCTCTCGATTTGGATGACAGTGTCGATCCCGGTGGCGACGTCGCGGGCGAGCGCTTCGAGGATGCCGTTCTCGTCGATCTTGAACTGCACGCCGACCCGCGCGTGGCCTTTCGGCGACGGGGAAAACGGCACGTCGAAATTGCCCAGCTCCCAGTTGTCCTTGGCCATCTCGCGCTCGCCTTGGAGGACGCGCACGCGCATCGCTGCCTGAGAGTCGGCGGCGTTGGTGAACATTTCCCCGGCCTTGCAGGGAATGGTCGTGTTGCGCGGAATGAGCACGTTCATCAAGCCGCCGAAGGTCTCGATGCCGAGGCTCAGCGGGGTCACATCGAGCAAAATCATCTGCCGCAGCGCGCCGCTCAGCACGCCGCCTTGGATCGTCGCGCCGAGGGCGATCGCCTCGTCCGGGTGCTGGGAAATATCCGGCTCGCGGCCGAAAAGCTCGGCCACCGCGCGGCGGACGGCGGGCATTCGCGTGCTGCCACCGACGACCACCACGGCGCTCAAATCCTCCGGCTTGAGCGCGGCGTCGGCGAGCGCCTTGCGGCAGAGGTGCAGGGTTTTCGCAATCCACGGTGCGGCGAGTTTTTCCAAGTCCTCACGTGTGATCGTCTCTTCCAAACTCCGGCTGCCGTCATAAAACGGCACGCGGAAAACGGCCCGCGTGTCATCGGATAGAGCGAGTTTCACCCGCTCCGCCTCGGCCATCAGGCGGACGCGTGCTGCGAGGCCGATCTCGCCGATGCCGGATTTCTCCATCACGCGGTCGAGAATGAGCGCGTCCAGATCGTCGCCGCCGAGGCGGGTGTCGCCGTGGGTGGCGAGCACTTGGAAGACGCCGTCCTGCATTTCCAAAATCGATAGATCGAAGGTCCCGCCGCCGAGATCATAGACGGCGACGCGGGCTTTTTCGCCGAGCTTGTCGAGGCCGTAAGCGAGCGCGGCGGCGGTCGGTTCGTTGAGAATGCGGACCACTTCGAGTCCGGCGAGTTCGCCCGCGCGCTTGGTCGCGGCGCGCTGGGCATCGTGGAAATACGCGGGCACGGTGATGACCGCTTTGGTGATTTCCACGCCCATCCGCCACTCGGCGATGCGCTTCATCTCGCGCAGGATTTGCGCGCTAATTTGTTCGGGCGATTTCCCCAAAACCCGCGGCAATCCATCCGCTCCGGCAGTGACGGACACCGGGAAATTTTCCTCCACCTCGCTCGTCCGGCGACCCATCAGGCGCTTGATGCTGGTGACCACGCGCTCCGGTTGGAGCACCCGGCGGCGCAAGGCCTTCGCGCCGACTTCGACACTGCCGTCCGCGCCGATCCACACCGCGCTGGGCGTGATCCGGCGGCCTTCTTCGTTGGCCAAAAGGATCGGAAATCCTGAGTCCACCACGCCCACGGCGGAGTTCGTCGTCCCCAAATCGATTCCCAGGATCATTTCGCTCATCGCGGGGAGCTTCGTGGCCGATTCACTTCACGTCAACGCCATCGACAATCGCTGATCGATTGAGCTCTTACCTTGCAAGTCCGAGGATGGATCCAAGAATCCCCCCGGATGAAATTCTTTGAAATCCATAACGCCAACGTCTGGCGGGGAGAAACCGAGGCGCTCAAGGACTTCTCCCTGGAACTGCGCGCCGGGGAGAGCGCCGCCGTACTCGGGCCTAACGGCGCGGGCAAGAGCACCTTCCTCAAGCTGCTCACCGGCGAGGTCCGCCCGGAGGCGAAACGCGGGACGCAGTGCCGCTTATTCGGCGAGGAACTGTGGTCACTGGAGGAACTCCGCCACCGCATCGGCGTGGTCATGCCGGAGGAGGTCGCCCGTTTTGACGATTGGGAAATCGCCGGCGATACCGTGCTATCATCATTGCGTGGCGCTTACGGCCGCACCCGCGACATGCGGTTTTCCCAATCGGACAAGCACCGCGCGCTCGAAGCCATGGAACTGATGGGCGTCGCCGCCATCCGCCACCGCCCCTTTGGAGAGCTCTCCTCCGGCGAGCGCCGGCGCTTCCTCGTCGCCCGCGCCCTCGTCCACCAACCGGAGGTGATCGTACTCGACGAGCCATCCACCGCCCTCGACTTCGCCGCATCGCTGCACCTCATCGTCACCTTGCGCCAGCTCCTCCAGCAAGGTCGCACGCTCGTCTGGGTGACCCACCATCCGGGAGAAATCCCGCCGGAGATCGACCGCGTGGTCCTCCTTAAAGACGGCCGCATCTTCGCCGACGGGCGGAAGCGCGATGTCCTCACCGAAAAAGTGCTCGCGCGGTTATACGACGTTGATCTCAAGGTGCGCTGGTCTGGCGGTTGGTGCGACGTCCGCTTCCAGTGACTCCGAAACTGACGTCAGTTAGATTCAGCTGCTCAGGCGGCCGATTTACCGTGCTTCAAGCGATGGAGCGCCACGGGCACGATGAAGATCATCAGGGTCAAGGCGGAGGTCCCCATGTCGAAGTAATGGCTGGCGAGGAAGCGATGGATGGCGTCTCCCACGGAGGACAGCGCTTGCGATTTAGAGGCCAGATAGCCGTGGAATTCGTGGCTTTTTTCGAGGAAATGACGGGGCACGCTGAGGACGAGTTTCACGCCGAGCACCGCGATGACGATGAAGGCGCAGGTCTCTAGGAAATGGTAGCGCTGCATCAGCTTCACGAAGCCTTGGGCCGCGAACCGCATGGCGAGGATGCCGAGGAAAACACCGGTGCAGACGAGCACCAGCTTCGAGGGCATCGGATAGTTTTTCACGTAGGCGACGGCCGCCACGACGTTGTCGATCGAGAACGCGAGGTCCATGATTTCCACGGCGACGACGGTGGCCCAGAACGGCCCTAGCAGTCCGATGGTGCAGCGATAAAGGAAATTACCTTCCGTTTCCACGGCTTCCACGCCCTCCTCGATGACGGATTCATGTCGCGAGAAATGACCCCACGCCAGCCACAGCAGGTAGAGTCCGCCCAGCGGCTCCAACCACCAGATGGTGATGAGCCACGCGGCAAGCGCGAGGCAGAGTCCGCGGAACGCGTATGCGCCGATGATGCCGTATTTCAGCGCCTTGCCGCGCTGGTGTTCGGGAAGGCGCATCACCATTGTCGCGAGCACTGCGGCATTGTCCACGGACAGCACCCCTTCGATGATGATGAGAATGAGCACCACCATGAGGCCGGCGGCGGGGTCGGGTCCGAGAATATTGTAAGTCCAATCCATGAGCTTGCGCGCGCAAGCTGGGGGAGCCCCCCGCCGCTGGCAACGGGAATTTGCCTCAGGGCGGGGAATTTCGTGCTGATTTCATGGCGATTGATTGCCGCCCTTGCGCCCGTCCCGTCGAACGTTTAGGACTTCCGAAACAAATTTTCCCCATGGCTGCTGACTACACCGAAGACGACATCAAATCCCTCGACTGGCGCGAACACATCCGCATGCGCCCCGGCATGTATATCGGCAAGCTCGGCGACGGCTCCTCGCCCGACGACGGCCTCTACATCCTGCTCAAGGAAGCGGTGGATAACTCCATCGACGAGCACATCATGGGCCACGGCAAGGAAGTCCGCGTGGACATCGACGAGCAAGGCCGCGTGGAAGTGCGCGACTTCGGCCGCGGGATTCCGCTCGGAAAACTTTTCGATTGCGCCGCCCAGATCAACACCGGCGCGAAGTATGACAGCGAGGCGTTCAAGAAATCCGTCGGCCTCAACGGCGTCGGCATCAAGGCGGTCAACGCGCTCTCCGACTTTTTCGAAATCCAGTCCTGGCGGGACAACCAGACCAAGGCGCTGGAGTTTTCCAAGGGCCAGCTCACCGTGGACATGAAAAACCCGCGGCGCGACGAGGCGCCTAACGGCACCCGCCTCGCCTTCGAACTCGACCGCACGATTTTCCCTCCCAAGACGAAATACAAGGAGCAGTTCGTCGAGAAGATGTGCCGCTACTATTCCTACCTGAATCCGGCGCTCACCATCAATTTCAACGGCAAGAAGTTCCGCTCGAAGGACGGCCTGCTGGATTTGCTGCGCGAGGAAATGGAAAACGAGGCGCTCTATCCGCCGATCCATCTTGTCGGCAAGGACATCGAAATCGCCTTCACCCACACGCCCGAGAGCGGCGAGGAATACTATACTTTCGTCAACGGCCAGAACACCTCGCAAGGCGGCACCCACCTCGCCGCGTTCCGCGAGGCGCTGGTCCAGGTCATCCGTGGATTCTATAAGAAACAATACGAGCCGTCCGACATCCGCGCCGGCATCGAGGCCGCGGTTTGCGTGCGGATCATCGAGCCGGTGTTCGAGTCGCAGACCAAGACCAAGCTCGGCTCCGCCACCATCGAGCCGGGCGGTGAATCGCTACGCACGTTCATCGGGAACTTCCTCAAGACCAACCTCGACAACTACCTGCACAAGCACCCGCAGGTGGCGGAGGCGATCCAGAAGCGCATCCTCTCCGCCGAGCGCGAGCGCAAGGACCTCAAGGGCATCCAGAAGCTCGCCCGCGAGCGCTCCAAGCAGGCGAAGGTCCATAACAAGAAACTCCGCGACTGTCGCGTCCGCTACGACAGCAAGCACAAGCGCCGCGAGGAATCCACGCTCTTCATCACCGAGGGCGACTCCGCCTCCGGCTCCATCACCAAGAGCCGCGACGTGGAGACGCAGGCGGTCTTCTCGCTCCGCGGCAAGCCGCTCAACACCTACAGCCTGCCGCGCAAGATCGTTTATGAAAACGAGGAGTTCGCCCTGCTCCAGGCCGCGCTCAACATCGAGGACGGCATCGAATACCTCCGCTATAACAAAGTCGTCATCGCCACCGATGCCGACGTGGACGGCATGCACATCCGGCTGTTACTGCTCACCTTCTTCCTCCAGTTCTTCCCGGAAATGATCCGCGACGGACATCTATGGATCCTGCAAACCCCGCTGTTCCGCGTCCGCAACAAGAAGGAAACGATCTATTGTTATGACGACAACGAGCGGCAGAAAGCCCTGGCGAAACTCGGCAAGGCCGCCGAGATCACCCGCTTCAAGGGCCTCGGCGAAATCTCGCCCGACGAGTTCAGCTTCATGATCGGCCCGGACATGCGCCTCGACCACGTCGAGTATGAAGAAGGCAAAGGCGTGAAGGAATTGTTAGCCTTCTACATGGGCAAGAACACGCCGGACCGCCAGGATTTCATCATCGCGAACCTCCGCGACGACGTGGACAAGCAGGTGCAGGTGGCGTGATCAAAAAGTAGTCCAGGACGTCAGTCCGTTCTTTAGTCAGGAAGAGCGGACTTCCGGAGGATGACATCGAGCACATGAGGGACTTCTTCCGCCTCGTCCTGCTGGCCCGCAGATACTATTTCCTGTCGTTTGAAGAATCCGTCGCCGCACAAATCCGCTCCGAAAAAACCGCTTACAAGCTGCGTTGGCCGAAGGAGAAGCGTCAGCGCTACCGGATCAAGGTGTCCTTCGAACCATTTCCCATGACACGCCGGACGCTTGCGATGGCGGCGACGCTTCTGCTGCGGCGCAAGCGCGGCTACCGCTGGGTGGACCGGATTTTCATCCTTTATCTATCGGGGACTGTGTTTCGCGCTCTGCGCCCGCGTGATCCGGCGGCGATGCCCAAGTTCCTCCGCAAATCCGCAATGGGGGTGGATACGCTTTTCAAATAGAAGCCCGGTCAGATCATGCACGCGGATTGCAGGGAGGACTGCGCCGCCTGCGATTTCAGATGTCCGCCACACCTGAGCTTCTCGATGAACTCTGCGTACCGCACCAACTCCATCCGCCCGTCGTGATGCTCGATGATGGCCGTCAGGCTCTCCACCCAGTCGCCTGAGTTGAGATAGTGGATCGCGCCCACTTGTTTGTCCTCTGGCGTGTGGATGTGACCGCAGATAATGCCGTCGCATTTGCGATGGCGGGCCAGTTCCTGAAGCAGTTCCTCGTAGCGGTCCACAAAGCTAACGGCTGATTTGACCTTGGCCTTCACCCGCTTGCTGAGGGAGAAATACTCCTTGCCGCGCCATGCCCGGTAGTGGTTGTAAAAGCGGTTCACGCGCAACAGAAAGTCGTAGCCGACCGCCCCGAGCGAGGCGAGCCACTTGTGGTTGGTGGAGACGCTGTCAAAGCCGTCGCCATGCACGACGAGATAGCGCTTCTCCGCCGCCGTGACATGAATGTGTTCCTTGGTCAGACGAATCCTGCCGAAGGCCATCGGCAGGAAACGTTCGAGGATCTCGTCATGATTCCCGCGCAGATAGATCACCTCGGTGTGGTCCTGCTCGGTCATCTTGATCACCTTGCGGATCACACGGCTGTGTCGCGATGTCCAGCGTCCGCCGCGTTTCAACGCCCAGCCGTCGATGATGTCGCCGTTGAGCACCAGCTTGCGGCATTTGATGTGTTTGAGGAACTCCACAACTTCATCCGCCTTGCTATCAGGTGTGCCCAGGTGGATGTCCGAGATGAAGACGGTGCGACAGGAAAACTTGGGGTGCTTGGATTTTTTCGGCGCTGCCACCGGGATTTCGTCGCTGGTTCCCGAGATTTCCGCGAGCCTGCGCGCGAATTCTTCCACCACTTGGTCCCATCCGAGGGATTCCGCGGTTTCTCGGGCCGCTTCCCGCAGTTGATCGCCCGTCCGCAATGAGAGAGCATCCATCGCGTGGCGGATGAACTCCGCAGAATCGCCCTTGGTCGTCTTGAATCCGTTTTCACCCGCCCGCACATGCAGCGCGGAGGCGGCGTAGTCGAAGCTCACGGTGGCGAGGCCGCTGGCCATGGCTTCCAACAGAACGTTGCCGAATGTTTCAGTCTCGCTTGGAAAGATCAGCACATCAGCGGAGGCATAGTGTTTGGCGAGTTCCTCACCGGATTGGACTCCGGGAAAATGAACCCAGGGGAATTTATGGTTGAGGTTTTCACGCAGGGGTCCATCGCCGATCACCACGCACCGCACGTCCGGGAATATCTGGCGCATTTGCTCGAAGGTCCGCATCGCCAGCTCGAAATTTTTCTCCGCTGCCACGCGGCCGACCATTACGACGACGGGGGTAGCGGTCCGCGCTCCCCACTGGGCACGGAGGGTTTCGCAACGTTTCCCGGGGGAGAACAAATCCGTATCCACCCCGCGCCCTAGCAGGTGCACGTTCTGAAATCCTTCAATGCGGAGTCGCTCCACCATGTCCCGTGAGGGCGTCAACGTGCAGTCCGCGCGTTGATGGAAATTCTTCAAATAGGCCATCGCCATGGGCTGGAATCCACCCATCCCGTATTGTTCCATGTATTGATGAAAATTCGTGTGAAACCCGGAAGCCGCCGGGATGCCCAGTGCCTTGGCCGCCTTGAGCGCGGATTTCCCCAGCGGGCTTTCTGTCGCCACGTAGATCGCGTCGGGGCGTCTCTTCAACCAGCGGGCGCGAAGTTCAAAGGGCTTGGGCAAGCCAACGCGCACCTCCTTGTATCCGGGAAGGGGCACCGCTGCGACACAGGTTTCGCCCGCCTTCGCCGAGGTGCCCGTGTGGATCACATGCACCCGGTGTCCCCGTTGCCGCAAGCCGTCGGTGAGGCGGCCCAAGGTCATCGCCACTCCGTTCACATCGGGAACGAAGGTATCCGTCACAATGTCGATTTTCATGATGGTTTGGAAGTAATGACTATTTCCGATGGCACCCAACAGGATCTCCGCGCGATGAGCGCATCCGTTTTTGAGTCAATTTCGTCACAATTCACGAAAGCTCTCGGAGCAGGCATGTGTGGCGCGTCTTGCGAACAGGCTCGGGGATCCGTCCGGGTGCTGACCCCGGCGGAAGCGTGGGCCGAGTATGTCATGACACAGGATGATAAAAACGCCGAGGTCCCGCCTCTTTTTTTGGGGAGCGCCCGCGCCCTCGCGTGCCGTTTCCGGCGCGGTCTGACTCTCCGTAAGACCTGTCTCGCATCCATGATTCTGCCGTCAATGATTCTGTCCTCATTCCTCGATTCCTAGGTGAGACCCAATCATTTTTGGGAGGATTGCCAATCGAGTTTAGGATGAGAGAGTTATAATCAGGCAGGCAGGAAGGCAGGGAAAAAGTTTGCAGTGAATCTTCTTCCTACCTTCCTGCCCTCCTTATTTACCGCGCGCTCCTTGCGGCTGAAAAATATCCGTTTGACTCCCATTGTGGTATAGATATTCTCCTTTTGTGGGATTTGAATATGATCCAGAGAAAAGCGAAATCAACCAGAGCAAGCACGGCATCGATTTCGACCGCGCCCAGCTTCTGGGGAGCGATGAGAAGCGCCTTGTGCTTCCTGCCCGATCCACCACGGAGGCCCGCGAAGCCATCATTGCGGAACTCGGTGGGATACTCTGGACAGCCATTTACACGCTGCGAGGGGATGTCACCCGCATCATATCAGTAAGGAGATCAAGAGATGAAGAAAGAGAAGGCTACAATAACCGCTGAAGAGTTGGATCGTCGTTTCGACGCCGGAGAGGATATCAGCCAGTTCCTGGATTGGGACAACGCCCGACGTCCCGGGCTGAAACCCCGCCGCGTCAACGTGGATTTACCGGGTTGGATGATTACAGAACTCGATAAGCAAGCGTCGCGGATCGGGGTGACCCGCCAGTCGATCATTAAAGTGTGGTTGTCCGAGCGCATCAAAACAGAAAAAGCCGAACTGGAACCCACAAAAGGCTACCCGAGTCACGTATGAGTTTGCCCCCCGTTGCCCCCGGTCTGCTTCTCCGCCGCCGGATCGGATGACCGATGGACAAGCCATTGATCCTGTCTTTTCGTGGGGAGCGCCCGCGCCCGTGCGTGCCCCCTTTCGCGCCTTCGCGGAAGGGAACGCCGCCCGCCCCGCCCCGCCCCGCGCCGCCCCGCGCCCCCGGCAGCTCCGGCTCTGCCGGATGCGGCGCGGAACTCTTCCCGCGCGTGAAGAGAAAGAGCTCCGCACCGCATGGAGCAGAGCTTCCATCTCCCGAAGGCGGCAGCAGAGCATGCCGCACTCGTGCGCCGTCGAGCTGCACAACCCCGCCGGGTGGGAGACCCGGCACAACCGAATACCATGAAACAAGTTGATAACCGAAGCGCAACTGCGTCGCCGCGAGGCGGGGTGGAGAGCAGCGTGATAGGAACCCAACCGACCGCAACGCAAGTGAACACGATTCGGCGTCGGATGTGGACGAGCCTGCGAGTGAATGGCGAAGTCATGCTCCTGGAGCCATCCAGGAGCAACGCGCGCGTGCCGAGCCATGGTGGCACGGGCGTCACGTCCGGTGTGGTTGGTG
>CAMDLP010000037.1 GCA_945901795.1 Akkermansia muciniphila
TTGGAAAAGCTTTTCGAACTCTACACCCAGATGACCGCCAAGGCCCCCGCGGCGAAGAAGGCGGTGCTCAAGCGTCGATCCGCTCCGTGATTGACTTGCCAGATTTGTCAAGTAGTTTGCCGGAAATTCATGTCCCTGAGCACGCGCAAACTGGATGATTTGATTCTCTACCTGGGAAGTTCCCCCCATGTGGAGAATCTGGGCATTACCAAGTTGTGGAAGCTCATCTACTTCATCGACGTGGCCTTTCTGCGCGAGACCGGCAAGTCGCTGACCGATTCGGAATATATCAAATACGATCACGGCCCGGTTCCCAGCCGGGGAGACAAGCGATTGAAGCACCTCGGCAAAGAGGGCCGGGTGCGGGTCAAGGCGGAGGACTACGGCTCTTACCGGCAGAACCATGTGCTCACCGTGGATGAAGGGAGCCCGGCCTTTTCCACGGAAGAACTCCCGCTGATCGATGCGGTGTGCCTGAGGTATGGCCGGAAGACCGCGAGCTACCTTTCGGAACTGAGCCACGACGAGCCCGCCTGGATTCACGCGGAGAAACTGCAGAAGCTCTCCCCGTCCCTCATGTGTTATGGGAGCGAGGAGGATGAGGAAGGCCTGTGAAGGGACCATGGACTTTCAATTCCATTGCTCCAAACGGGCTGCAAAGTGCGTGAAAAAATCCAAACACCGGCTGGGCGAATGCTGCGCCGATGTGATGAAAGTCCTCACCGCAAACCCTGAATATGGCGCGCTGATCCGGGACACGGGCGGGTTGCGGAAGATGCGGGTGCATGTGCCCGCGCTTCACACCGGAAAGAGCGGTGGCTACCGCATGATCTACAAGCCATTGATGATCGATGAAGTGTGGAAAATCGCGTTGCTTGCCGCTTACTTCAAAGGAGATTGCGAGGATCTGAGCCCAGTGGAATACGACGGGATCGCGGGCGAGGCGGAGGAAATTCTCAATGACTGTGAGGGGAAGTATGAATGGGAGGATGTCTGAAATGATCCCCTGTAGCGTTACTGGGAGTATTCCGCGCCTTCCGTGAACACTGGCATCCCCGCTGGCATAGCGGATGGAAAGGCAGCGAACGATGACCCCGGAACCGATTCACGCCGCCATTGCCACAAAGAGCACACGGGGCGGTAAAAATAAGACAAGTTTGGGGCTAAATTTCGATATTACTTGCGTATGGATGCCTTCGTGAAAGGATTTTGACGCTTTCGCAAATAAGACAAAAATGAGGACATCCGAACGCACACATTCTTGGATTACATTCCAGTTGGACTTACGACGAGCCACGCCCGAGCTGTGGATCCAACTCGGCGAGGCGAGCTCCAAGTTTGACCACTTGGCAGGCGCGCCGCTTCAGCCGGCAGTGGCAAAAACGCTTCATGAGATCTTTTTGGCCAAAGGCGTCGGGGCGACGACGGCGATTGAAGGGAACACGCTGACGGAGAGCCAGGTGCTAGAACATGTGAAGGGCACTTTGAAGCTTCCGCCCAGCCAGGCGTACCTGGCCCAAGAGGTGGAGAACATTTTGCGGGAATGCAACCGGATCGTCTCTGAACTCGTGGGTCCTGGAGAAAACCCGAAGCTGACACCGGAGATGATCCAGCATTTCAACAGGGAAGTATTGAGGGATCTGGCCGTGGACGAAGGTGTGGTGCCGGGAGTCTATCGGGAGCACTCGGTATTGGTGGGGTCTGTGTACCGTGGTGCTCCTGCGGAAGACTGCCCTTACCTGATGGAGCGCCTGTGCCAGTGGTTGAACGAGGGATTCTCTGGTCTGGGCACAGACGGTCAAACGCCGCTGGCCATCCTCAAGGCCGTGTTGGCCCACCTTTACATCGCATGGATCCACCCGTTTGGAGACGGGAATGGACGCACCGCCCGCTTGCTGGAATTTTACCTGCTGATGGATGCCGGGGTGCCCGTGCCCGCCGCGCATTTGCTGAGTGACCACTACAACAAAACCCGCACGGAGTATTACCGCCAACTCGACCGCGCAAGCAAGTCAGGGGGGGAGGTCCTGCCTTTCCTCGCCTACGCCTGTCAGGGCCTGCTGGATGGCCTGCGCACGCAAATCACCATGGTGCGTGAACAACAACAGAAAGTCGCATGGGAAAATCATGTTCACGAAGTCTTTCGGCAAATGAAGGGGTCTGCCAGCCACAAACGGCAACGTGATTTGATCCTGGCATTGGGAGATCAGGCAGGCTGGGTGGAAGTGTCGAAAATCGGCACCCTTTCCGTGCCGATGGCTCATGCCTACAAGCCAGACAAACCGCGCCTCCTAGCCCGGGATCTCAATGCCATCCAAGCAACGGGTCTCATCGAGCGAACGCATGGGAAAGCAAGGGCGCGCCGTGAGATCATTCAGGCGTTTTTACCGAAGCGTTCACAAAGCTGATCATTTGAAAGTATGAGCAAATCCAACTCCATTCCCTCCGTCTCCGTCACCTACGCCCGGGACGGCAGTTCCACGCGTTCCAACGCGCTCGGCATGCGCCCGATGCAGGAGCTCGCCTATCAGAAGCGCGGTGAGCCGTATTTGCTCATCAAGTCTCCGCCCGCTTCCGGCAAAAGCCGGGCGCTGATGTTCATCGCGCTGGACAAGCTGGCGAACCAAGGGCTCAAGCAAGCCATCGTGGTGGTGCCGGAGCGATCCATCGGCGGAAGTTTCCACGATGAACCGTTGAGCAAGTTTGGTTTCTTCGCCGATTGGAAGGTCGAGCCGAAGTGGAACCTGTGCGATGCACCGGGCACAGACAACGGCGGCAAGGTGGAATCGGTAAAGAAGTTCCTCGAAAGCGGGGATAAGGCGCTGGTCTGCACGCACGCGACGTTCCGATTCGCGATGGAGAAATTCGGACCGGAGGTTTTCGATGATCGCTTGATTGCCGTGGACGAGTTCCACCACATTTCGGCGAACCCGGACAACCGCTTGGGCGAACACGTCCGCCAGCTGATGTTGCGGGACAAGATCCACCTCGTGGCGATGACCGGGTCCTATTTCCGCGGCGACGCGGAGGCAGTGCTGCATCCGGACGATGAATCGAAGTTCGATACCGTCACTTACACCTATTACGAGCAGCTCAACGGCTACGAATTTCTGAAGCAGCTCGATATCGGATATTTCTTCTACTCCGGCGACTACCTCACGCGGGATCACAACAACGAAGCCGAGAAATGCATCTTCGATGTGTTGCAACCGGGCGAGAAGACGATTCTCCACATCCCAAACGTGAACGCCCGGGAGAGCACGAAGGACAAGATCAAGGAGGTGGAGCATATCATCGAGGGGCTGGGGGAGTGGCAGGGAACCGATCCGCAGACGGGTTTCCAGCTGGTGAAGACCGCCGAGGGAAAGGTCCTGAAAATCGCCGATCTGGTGGATGATGACGCGGCCAAGCGGGACAAGGTTTCCGCCGCGCTGAAAGATCCGGCCCAGAAGAACAATCGGGATCATGTGGACATCATCATCGCCCTCGGCATGGCGAAGGAGGGCTTCGACTGGATCTGGTGCGAGCACGCGCTGACGGTCGGTTACCGCTCCAGTCTCACAGAGATCATCCAGATCATCGGTCGTGCCACCCGTGACGCGCCGGGCAAGACGCGCGCCCGTTTCACCAACCTCATCGCCGAGCCGGACGCCTCGGAAGGGGCGGTGACGGAAGCGGTGAACGATACGCTCAAGGCCATCGCCGCAAGCCTGCTGATGGAACAGGTGCTGGCACCGCGGTTCGAGTTCCGCTCCAAAAACCAGAGCAATGAGGAAACTCCTGGATACGATTACGGGCCGGGAGGATACGACCCGGAGAAGACGAACATCGGCGTGAACCCGACAACGGGACAAATCCAACTGGAGATCAAAGGGCTGGCGGAACCGAAGAGCCACGAGGCGGAACGGATCTGCAAGGAGGACTTGAACGAACTCGTCACCGCCTTCGTGCAGGACAAGCGGACGATCGAGCGCGGATTGTTCGATGAGGAATTGGTCCCGGAAGAACTCACGCAAGTCCGCATGGGCAAGATCGTGCAGGAGAGGTTTCCTAACCTTGACCACGAAGATTTGGAAGCCGTGCGTCAACACGCCATCGCGGCACTCAATCTCGTCCAACAAGCGAAGAAAATGCTGGGCGGCGGTGATAGCGACAGCAGTGAGCCCTCCCCCAACACGTCACTGATTGACGGCATCCGCAGATACGCAATGGATGTGCGGGAGCTGGACATTGATCTGATCGACCGGATCAACCCGTTTGGCGAAGCTTACGCGATCCTGGCGAAGTCGATGACCGAGGAAAGGTTGAAGCAAGTGGCCGCTGTGATCGCGGGCCGACGTGGGAATCTGACGCTCGAAGAAGCAAGGGGGTTGGCAAAACGTGCGCTGGAGTTTAAGAAAGAAAAAGGAAGGCTGCCGTCACTCACTTCACCCGACGCTTGGGAGAAGCGGATGGCGGAAGGCGTGGCCTTCCTGCAACGTGAGGCAATGAACCAGAAGAATGGCTAAGAAGATCACAGACGACGATTTGGAGTTGCTGGGCGCGCTGGGTGTGGAAACCGAGGCCCGCAAGACCGGCGGCCTGTCCGCGCGTGATCAACGGATCATCGCGGGCTTTGAGGAGATCGGTCGCTTCGCGCAGGAGCATGGCCGGAGGCCGGAGCATGGAGATAGCCGTGACATTTTCGAACGGCTTTACGCCGTGAGGCTGGACCAGATCCGGAAGTCGGGAGAGTGCCGGGAAGTTTTGAAAGGTATGGACCCGCATGGGCTTCTGGATGCTGTCGCGGAGATTCCTTCGAGCGTGGTTAGGGAAGAGCCTTCGGATGCGGAATTGCTTGAGGCGTTGGGCGTCGATTCCGGCGGGGATGTGACAGCGCTTGTTCACGTGCGATCCCGCGAGGAGATCAAGGCCGCCGAGGAAGTGGCGCAAAGGAATCCCTGCAAGGACTTCGAGGACTTCCAGCCCATTTTTGAGAAGGTGCAACGCGAACTGGCTTCCGGCCTCCGGCAGACCCTGAAATACAAGGACAATGCCGAGGTGAATGTGGGGGATATCTTCATCCTCGATGGGCAAAAGGTGCTCGTTGCGGGGAAAGGAGAACTGTTCACCAATTACTATGGGCGTCCCGATAGCCGGCTGCGGGTCATTTTCGACAATGGCACGGAGAGTGATTTACTTGTGCGCTCGCTCCAACGAGCCTTGAACAAAGACAAGGCCAGCCGCCGCATTACCGAACCGGACTTGGGGCCGCTCTTCTCGGACGAGGAAGAGGAGGGGGATCAGCAAACGGGTTATATTTATATTCTTCGGAGCAAGTCGGAGCATGCGTTTGTCGCGGAACATCGGTCGGTGATTCACAAGATCGGAGTCACCGGCGGAGACGCGAAAGCGCGGATCGCCAATGCAAAGAAGGATCCGACTTATTTGCTGGCAGATGTGGAGGTCGTGGCGACCTTCAAGCTATCCAACATCAATCGGAAGAAGCTGGAGGCATTGCTTCACCGGTTCTTCGGTAGCGCCCGGTTGGACTTGGAGTTGAAGGATCGTTTCGGTTCGCAGGTGGAACCCAAGGAGTGGTTTTTGGTTCCGTTGGATGCCATTGAGGAGGCAATTGAAAAGCTCAAAGAAGGCAGCATCGGCAGTTTTCGATATGATTCGAAGAAGGCGGAAATTATTTCCATATGAGCTGGTGGAGCACGAGACGCGGACGAGCGTGCTGAAAGGTAAGTATTGCACTTATGTGTTACCTATGTTCTGAACCTGGACCAGGAAGAATTGACTAATGACGATTGACTCGTCGCCGCCCCACGGCTCCTCGCCCTTTGGGCACGGCACGTCCGTGCCTGTCCAAACGGCCTACAAGCCTTCAGCCGTTTTGATGATTTTGGATTTTTGATTGGGAGGGGAGAAGAGCCTCCGGCGGGAGAAGGTGAAGTGGGCGCGCCCGGCGGTCGGGCCCTACCGGGGAAGACTTGGAGCGAGACGCTCCCAGCACGGACTGCGGCGAGACGCCGCAGCCACTTGGGAACATCGAACATCCGCGACCTCAACGCGACCATCCTCCACCAGCTCGGCCTCGACCACAACCGCTTCACCTATCCGTATCGCGGCCTCGACCAGAAACTCACCGGCGTCGAGCCCGCGAAGGTGATGGGGAAGATTTTGATCTGAGTCGATCACCAGGTGTAATGCACCTGATAGGTCACGATCTTCTCCTCGTCCGGCTTGAGGGTGACGGGGAACTCGATGGTGTGGCTGTCGAGCTTGCGGAACTCGTCGGACTTCTGCTTGAGCTCCCAGTTGTCGAAGCGGTTCAAGTGTTCCACCACCCGGATTTCGACGGCTTCTTTCTTGTGATTGCGGAGTTTGATCTCAAAGGTCTCGTCGAGCTTTTTATTAGAATTATCAACCTTGAATTCGGTGCGCCGGCGCTCGCCGACAAGGTCGAACGAGTTGCCCAGATAGACGCGGACGGTCTCATCCTTGGCGGTGTGGTCGATGTTGTTCTCGCCGGTGAACTGGAGCGAGCCGTCGTCATCGCGGCTGTAGAACCGCAGGCGACCCTTGGGCAGCGCCATGCCGAGGTTGTTCTCCTTGCTGTTCTTGAACTCGCGAAGCGTCCAGACCTTCTTGTTAGTCGGAACACCGTAGTCGCCCTCGCCGCGGAAATTATTCCACGCACCGAAGTTCATCGTCGCGCCGTCATACACGTAAATCTTCGGAGCCTTCACGCCGGTGCCGCGAATGAATTCGACCTGTTTGGTCTCCTGATCGCGCAGCGTCACCGGGCGGGCGATGGTATAAAGATGGAACTCGTCAAAGGCCTTCTCGGTGACGGTTTCCGCCATTTCGTCCGCCGCCATGGCCATTGCTTTCATCCGCATTCCTCTGCCTTCCGCTTGCGGTGGCTGCACCTTGTTCACGTCGCCGGCCATCAGCTTGACCTTGGCTTGCTTGAAAGCGGTGCCGCTTTGATTGTTGAAAGTGATCCAGCCGACGATGTCGATGGTGTCCCCCTTGTCCGCAGCGACGATGTTATAGTCCGATTTCCAAGACAAGCCGCCGGTGACATAGGCGATCTCCGCATCGAGCTTGGCGGGTTCGGCGGCATTGATGGTCCATGAAAGTGTCGGGTTGAGGATCGTGTCGTCTCCGAGAGCGGGAAATACCGGCTCGCCGGGCAGGGAGAACCGGAGATTTCCCTCAACCTCGATGATCGGTTGGCTGGCGGGTCGGCCGCCGGGATTGTAGCCGCTGCGGACGATTTTTCCCTGCACGGTGCGGTCCGGCTTGTTAGGCTCGCGGACATAGAAGTCAACGGTCTTGCCTTCGTTGATCTGGAGCATCAGACCGGAGGACACCGGGTCATTGCGATAGGCCTGTTCAAGGATCTGGAATTTCACCTTGCCGGCGGGATCGCGCAGGATCACCGAGTCGGTCTCCGCCTGCGCGGTCATGCCGGAGAAGAGGGCTTCGGTGACTCCCGCCTTGAGATCCAGCGATACGCTGTCGCGAATCACGGCGAAGTTCTGGTTGTAGATGGTGAGCGAGGGCTCGGCGGCGAGCGGGGTGGCGGGCAGCAGCGCGGCGGCGACGAGCGGGGCGAGGAAACGATGGGATGTGGTCATGGTGGTGGTTTACAGGTTCATGGGAATGACCCATTCACCGGCAAATCCTTGGAAAATACCATCAAATTACTCCGCCGGGGTCAGATGGGTGTTGTTTTCAATGACCACATCCGCGCAGTCGCTGGTCTGGATGGATTGGGCGGCGTCGAGGGACTTGTCCGCGCGGATCGTGTTTCCGGTGACGCGTAGGCCGGTGGTGCTCTTGGCGCGGACGGCGCTGTTAGCACGCAGGACGAACTCGTTGTTTTCGATGCGGATATTCCGGTGGAGCGAGTCGTTCGCCACGGTGTTGCGGGGGTTGATGTGGACGACCGGCTCGCCGCAGCGGAGGAAGCGGTTGTTGCGGATCGTCATGTCGCGGACGCAGCCGGACTCATACCAGCCCTGGGCGTCGTCCTCGACGAGGATCGCGCTCATGTGGGTGGCGAGGAACGTGTTAGCCTCGATGACGACCGGACGCCGGGTGGTGACGAGGAAGCCGCGGGTCGGGATGCGCGAGACGGTGCAGCCGCGGATCTCGACCTCGGGGGTCCAGGTGATGTTTTCCAGCGCGTCGTTCTCGCGGAATTCGTTAGGGACCGGTTGTTCGAGGGTGAGCAGGAGTTCCATCGGGTCGAGCAGGCGGGCCGCGGTCACCCGGTTAGGGCCGTAGGTGGCAAGGGTGTCCGGGCGGACGAACTCGACCTCGTCGCCGGGGTTGAAGGCAAGAAAGCCGAAGGTCTGCGGGTGCATGAAGCGCACCTTGATTTGTCGGCCGGGGAGCCGCTCGACGACGCGCAGGTGGGTGCCGTGGATGTTGATCGCATCGTCGTGGGCTCCGGAGAAGACGCAGTTCCTGACCACGACTTTGCCGCGACAGCCGGAGACCTGGATGCCGTCGGCCCAGGCGGCGGTGGTGCGGCCGCTTGCCGGATCCGGCGCGATGGAGACGGAATCAAAGGTGAGGTTTTCACTGAACTGGTTGACCAGTCCCATGCCGTGGAGGAAACGGAAATGGACGTCTTTCCAGGTGATGCCGCGGCTGTTGCGGGTGAACACGCCGGCGCAATCGCGGAGGGGGTTGCGAATCTGATAGGTTTTTCCGGGCTTCATGTCCGTCTTGCCGCGGGCACGAATCAAGAAGGGGCCGAGTTCCTCCAGATTGAGGCCTAGCAGCGGGTCGCGGCGGCGGCGGAGGTCGCCGGTGGCCGGGTCGAGTTCCTGTGCCAGCCCAGTGATTTCGCTCCACCCTTCGCCCAGCCAGGTGAGCGTTCCATCCTTGATGGCATAGCTCGAGTCCTTGTGGATCTCAAGCTCCGCGAAGCCGTCGCCGAGCGCCGTGACTTTGAACTCGGAAACCGTCGGCCGGCGGTAGTCGAAAGTCAGGCCGGTTAGAGAGATATTCTCGCAGCCGTCGATGCAGACCTCGATCATCTTGCCGCGATAGACGAGGGTGGCGCCGGGCCCTGAGACATGCACATGCTTCGCTCCGGCGAGCAGGATGCCGACCGCCTTGAGGCCATCCGGGACGGAGTTGGTGTTCGATATCTGATAAGCCTCGCGGTAGGCGTGGGTCGGGTGGAAATCGTAACGGCCGGGGGCGAAGCGGACTTCCACCGGGGCCTCCGCAGTTCCTGCGCCGGCGAGGGCGAGCGTCTGGTCGAAGGACCCGGGCGCGACGATCTCCACCCGGTCGCCGGGAGCGAGACGCAGTTGGTTGATGCGGCGGAAGGTTTTCCACGCCTGGTCGCGGGTGAGGCCGGAGTTGGCGTCGTCGCCCTTGGCCGGGTCGATGTGGTAGGCGGTGCGACCAAGGGATGGCACGCGATCTTCATCCGGTGGGTAGAGGTCGGCCGCGGCGGCGTTCAGGGCGACACCGAGTGCGAGGAGGAGAATCCGTATCATGGCTGAGGGAAATGGTTGAAGTGGAGGCCCGCGCACGGCGATGGGATCGTGCGCCCGCCTGATCCTCATCCAACTTGCCTGCCGGAGGCTCGGGCAAGGTATTTCTTGATGAGCGGGAGAAATTTCAGGGAAAATGATGGATTCGCGGACCGCGCGGCGTAAGACTTGAACTTGCCATGACTCACTATAGTTCCATCCAAATCTCCCGCCGCTCGTTCATCCGTCGCACGATGGCGACCGCCGCAGCGACCGGTTTGCCACTCTGGTTCGTCGAGCGCGAACTGGCACGTGCCGCGGAAGCCGCCGCTCCCGTGAAACCCCTTTCGCCTAACGACCGTCCGGGGTACGCGCTGGTCGGCTGCGGCGGCATGGGGTCGGGGGATGCGAGGAACGCCAAGCGTTTCGGCGACCTTCTGGCCGTCTGCGATGTGGACCGCTCGCACGTGGACCGTGCTGTTGGGAGGCTTACTCCGGAGGGCAAAAAACTCGACACCTATTCGGATTTCCGTAAACTGCTAGAGCGCGACGACATCCACGCGATCATCAACGGTACGCCGGACCACTGGCACAGCCTGGTCAACATCGCGGCAGCCAAGGCCGGCAAGGACATCTATTCGGAGAAACCGCTGACGCTCACCATCGACGAGGGCAAGCACGTGGTCCGCGCCGTGCGCGAGCACAAGGTGGTCCTGCAAACCGGCACCCAGCAACGCAGTAGCCAGCGATTCCGGATGGCTTGCGAACTGGTCCGCAACGGCCGGATTGGCAAGCTCAAGGAGGTTTCCGTCTGGCTGCCCGCCGGCCTTCGCGGTGGCCCGTTCGGCCCGCAACAGGTGCCCGCCGAGCTGGACTGGGATTTCTGGCAGGGCCAAGCCGCCGCTGCGGAATACCGGCCGGAACGCTGCCACGTCACCTTCCGCAACTGGTATGATTACTCGGGAGGCACCATGACTGACTGGGGCGCGCATCACATGGACATCGGCTACTGGGCGGTCGGCCTGCCCGCCCCAACGCAAGTCGAAAGCAAAGCGCTCACCGAGCCAATCCCCGGCGGCTACACCGCGATCAGCGATTACGAGGTGAAATTCACCTATCCGAACGGCGTGATCTTCAACGTGCGGACCACCCCGGACGACAGCCCATTCGGCGCGGTGATCAAAGCGGACGGCCAGCGCAACGGCATCCGCTTTGAGGGCAGCGACGGCTGGATCTGGGTGAACCGCGATGAAATCAAGGCCAACGACCGCGAGCTGCTGGCCAAGCCACTCGCCGACGACGCCGAGCGCCTCTACTTCAGCAACGACCACATGGGCAATTTCTTTGAATGCATGCGGACGCGCAAGGCCCCGATCTGCGATGTTGAGATCGGCCACCGCTCGGCCACGGTCTGCCACTTGGGCGCGATCTCGCTGCGGACCAAGCGCAGCCTGACGTGGGATCCGGCAACGGAATTCTTCACCGGCGAGCATGCGGACGAAGCCAACCGCCACGTCGCGCGGGAAATGCGCAAGCCATACGATTACGATTTCGTTGCCTGATTTCGTTGGGACGGAAACTCAATCCAGCACCATGATTGTCAGCATATTCAACGACGTGATCGGCCCCGTGATGCGCGGGCCATCGAGTTCCCATTGCGCCGCCGCGCTGCGGATCGGCAGGCTGGCGCTTGATCTGATGGATGGAACTTTCAAGCAGGTGCTGGTGGAGTTCGACCGCAACGGATCGCTGCCCACCACGCACGACACCCAGGGCTCGGACATGGGGCTCTTCGGCGGCTTGATGGGCTGGGATGCGGCCGACTCACGGCTGCCCGGCTCGCCCCAGGCCTTGCGGGATTCCGGCGTGAGCATCGCCATCGAGACGGTCGATGCCGACGACCCGCATCCTAACACCTACCGCTTGACGCTCTACTCAGCCAACGAGACCCACACCGTGCATGCCATTTCGACCGGTGGCGGGATGATGGAAGTCATCGCGCTTGATGGCTTCCGGGTTTCGATGTTCGGCGATTGTTTCGAGACGCTGTTATGGGTTCGGGGGGATGCGGGAAACGTGGTCGCGGCATTGAAGGCCGCCATCGGGGAAGGGGAGGTTTTGCTGCACCAAGCCGGTGGCAGGCAACTGGTCGAGGTCAAGGCCCCGCAGTTTGTTAGCGACGGCATCATCGCCGGCTTGGACGGCATTGAATCCGTCAAGCGGCTGACTCCGGTGCTGCCGGTCCTGTCCCGCACGGACACCCGGGTGCCCTTCGGAAGCTGTGCGGAGATGCTGGAACACGACGCCGGACGCGGCACCCCGTTGTGGCGACTTGCCGTGCAATACGAAATGGCGCGCGGCGGCTTGAGCGAAGCGGAGGTGGTCGCGAAAATGCTGGAGATCGTGCGAATCCTGCGGAAGTCCATCGCCGAGGGCATCGCGGGCACTCAATACGATGACCGCGTGCTGGGACACCAGTGCGGGCGTTTCGACGAAATGATGCGAAGCGGAAGTTTGCTAGATGGCGGCGCGCTGAACCGGATCATTCTTTATATCACCTCGCTGATGGAGGTGAAGAGCTCGATGGGAGTGATCGTCGCCGCCCCCACCGCCGGTGCCTGCGCGGCTTTGCCCGGCGCGGTGATCGCGATGGCGGAGAGCATGAATCTCGACGAAGAGGCGATGGCCAAGGCTCTGCTCGCCAGTGGTTTGATCGGTGTATTCATCGCCACGCGCTGGACCTTCGCCGCAGAAGTCGGCGGCTGCCAGGCCGAGGGAGGTTCCGCCGCCAGTATGGCAGGGGCCGCCCTGGTCACCCTCGCTGGAGGAACCCTCGCGCAGTCGGTCGCCGCTGCTTCCATGGCCATGCAAAGCATGATCGGCCTGATCTGCGATCCGATCGCCAACCGCGTGGAGGCACCCTGCCTCGGCAAGAACGTGATGGCCGCCGCCAACGCCTTGTCCTGCGCGAATATGGCGCTCGCCGGTTACGATCAGGTAATTCCGCTCGACGAGGTGATAGAAACGGCGAAACAGGTGGCCAAGCAGATGCCGCGTGAAGTCCGCTGCACCAATCTCGGCGGGCTTTCTATCACGCCTACGGCCATCGCGCTGGAAGCAAAACTCGCCGCCAAGCGCGTCAACTCGTGTGGCAGCGGTTGCGGATGTGGCTGATGAAACCTCAATTCATCGGCCAGGCGGGATCGTCGGTCCTTGCCCTCTTCATCAACTCAAGCGCCCGACTTACCAGTTCCGGGTGATTCTCTGCGAGGTCGTTTTTCTCCGCGGAATCTTTTGATAGATCATAGAGTTCGACTTTCTCCGTGGGGCCGTTTTTCACCGCCTTCCAGTCGCCGAACCGAATCGCCTGGATCGGTTTGCGCTCATGAATCTCCCAGTAGAAATATTCCCGCTTCGGAGCCTCGCCGCCCTTGAGGAAGGGCACCAGCGAGTGGCCGTCGGTTGCCATGCCATCTGGCAGCTTCGCTCCGGCCAGTTCCACCGCGGTCGGAAGGAAATCCCAGAACGCCCATGGCCCGTTAGTTTCGCGCCCGGCTGACACCTGACCCGGCCACCACGCCATCGCCGCCTGTCGCAGCGCGCCTTCATACATGCTGCGTTTGTATCCGCGCAGCTTGCCGCCCATCGTCTGGTCGAAACGTTTGCCGATCTCCGAGTCCGGGGCGAACGACGATCCGTTGTCACCTGCGGTGATCACCAGCGTGTTGTCGGCGATCTTCAATTCCTTGAGCAGGTCGAGCACCTCGCCGAGATCGTGGTCGAGGCGCGTCACCATCGCGGCGTAGGTCTTTTCCTGCTTCGACCACGGCGTGTCCTTGTAGATCCCGAGGTCATCGATCTCGTAACTCCCGTGGGGAAGCGTGGCGGCGTAAAACAGAAAGAACGGCCCGTCCTTGTGCTCGCGGATGAAATCCAGGGTCGCCTTCTGGATCAGGTTCGGCGCGTAGGTCTTGCCGTCCAGTTCGATGCGCTTGTCATTGTCGTAGAGGTAGCTCGGGAAATACGAGTGCGCGTGTTTCTGGCAGTTGTAGCCGAAGAACCGGTCGAAGCCTTTTTTCAGCGGGCTGCCGCTGGTGTCGAACATCCCCATGCCCCACTTGCCGGTGCAGGCCGTGGCGTAGCCTTCCCTTTTCAGAAGCTGCGCCACCGTCACCGTGTCTTCCGGCAGCGGCTTCTGGCCCTCCGGTTTCGCCTCCCGGTTGGCGCGGATCGGGCAGTGCCCCATGTGAAGTCCGGTCATCAACGAACTGCGGGATGGCGCGCAAACGCTGGTCCCCGAATACGTCTGATGATAGAGCGTCCCCTCCTTCGCCATCCGGTCGAAATTCGGGGTCTGGATCAGCTTCTGTCCGTAGGCCCCGATGTCCCCCTGCGCGAGATCGTCGGAGAGGAGGAAAATGAGGTTCGGCTTGGCCGAGGCCAGCATGGGGAGGAGGAAAATCAGGACCGCTGCGCGCATGGCCGGATGATACGTCAGAATTAGACCTTTTGCTTTCAAATGGCTCTTGAATCTCCCGCCGTTCTCCACCTGGCATCGGCCGCCTATCGGACAAGGCGGGAGCTCTGGCAGAATCAACGGGCAAGGATACCCGCCATCAACGATTGCGCTGGCCGCTTAAATTCGCGGCGTTAAAACAGCGTCATGAAATCGCTGTCGTTGGTTCTCACAACCGTGCTTGTTTTCAACCCGTTGCTTCAGGCGGAGGTGAAGCCAGCAAGCATTACGGCGGTGGCACGCGGGCAGATCGGGAAGACCGTGGGTTATGATCCGGCGTAATTCAATTCCTTCGCCCACAAGCGGGGTGAAGGCGCCGTCGGCCGTCTGGAAACAGCGAGCTCCGCAGCACCCGTCGCCCAAACCCAAATCCGCCAGAGCCCGCGGATCATGACGGTTTCGTCACACTTTCCCCCTGTTCAGCCCGCGCCCGGTCACTCAGTAAGGTCGCTGTGAACGGCTTCACCACCTATTTCATACCGCCTGCATGCTTTGTGACAACTTTGTCACAAAGACCGTCTTGGGAAATCCGCACCAAACCCATACCTAGCGTCCGTGTGTGACGAAATCCGCGCGATTTCGTCACACAAGCCACTAACAACAAATGCAATCCATGAAATCAATCCAACGCACCCTGCTCGTCACCAGCCTGCTTGGCTGCCTCGTCGCCCAAGCCGGCACCGACACCGCCGCCACCACTGAAGAACCCGCAGCCACCAGCACTGCCACCGGCCTGTTGGTCGGCAAATTCCCCGGCGAAACCGCTTGGGACCGCACTTGGTCGGCCTTCACGCTCTATAAAGACGACAACAACCCGATCCTCCAGGAATTCTCGCTGCAGGGCCGCTTGCAGGTACAGTCAATTTACGGCGAGTCAAACGACGACAGCTTCAACACCTCTGACTACAAGGACGTCAGCTCCGCCAACGACGAAAATGTCTGGGGCAACGACATCGAAGCCCGCCGCGCCCGTTTCGGATTCAAATCCAAGTGGTTCCAAAGCTGGAAATTCGAAGGCCAGATCAACGTCGATAACGACGGCCAAGACAACTCGGGCGCCAACACCTTCTACAAAGACATCTACGATCTCTTCATCACCTACGCCCCTTCGGACGCCCTCAACATCTCCGCGGGCAAGACCAAGGTGAAGTTCAGCCGCGAACAGGAAATCTCCTCCAAGGAAATCCTCACCATCGAGCGCAGCCTGCTTTCCAACACCCTCTTCCCCGGCGAACTCACCGGTGCTTGGGTCTCCGGAAAAGGCATCGCTAACTACTGGATCTACGAACTCGGAATTTACGGGAGCGACCGCGTCCGCGAGTTCTCCAGCTTCGATCAGGGTGTCGTCGTGCTCGGAAAAATCGGTTACGACTACTCCGCCCAAGCCGGGTTGGACACCGCCGTGGCCTCCTTCCACTACATGCACAACAGCGATCCGGCATTCGCCGACATCACGGACGAGGCTTACAAACCGAGCACCTCCCCGAGTTTCACGGATTCCATCGCTCTCACCAACGACATCACCAGCGGCCGCTTCGGCCTGACCACAGAGCTGCTCTACGGATTCGGCTTTGAGGGAACCGCCGAACAGAACGGGCAATCCAAGCCTATCGCCCAATCGGACGTGTTCGCCCTGAGCGTCATCCCTTCCTACTACATTGCCGATGGCCTCCAATTGGTTGGCCGCCTGCAAGTGGCAACTTGCGGCGATCCAGACGATCTTCAAGTCCCTGCCCGTTACGAGCGCCTAGCCGCCGGTGATCAAAAAGGCAACACCTACACCTCCGCCTACCTCGGCCTCAACTACTACCTCTACGGCCACAAGCTCAAGCTGATGAACGGCGTCGAATACTCCCACATGGGTGGCGGCGACTATGACGGTTACACCTTCATGAGCGGCCTCCGTTTCTCCTTCTAAAAATTCTCATTGATCCAAATCACCAATACCAAAATCAGATGAAAACCATCAGCACGTTATTCGCCACCGCCGCCATGCTCACCATGACCGGCGCGCAGACCCTCAGCATCAAAGGCAGCGACACCCTCGGTGCCAAGCTCATCCCCCAGTTGGCCGAAGGCTTCAAAGCCGCCGGCAACACCGGCGTGAAATTCGAAATCGCCGCAGAAGGCTCCACCACCGCCTTCCCGGCGCTCGCCAACGGCACCGCGCAAATCGGCATGTCCTCCCGCAAGGTCAAGGACGAGGAGCGCACCTTCTGCCGCACCAAGGGCGTCTACCTCAAGGAGCATCCAATTTGCCACGATATGATCGTGGTCATCGTCAACAAGAACTCGCCCTTGGCCAAGCTGACCAAGGATCAGGTCGCCAAAATCTTCACCGGTCAGATCAAAGACTGGTCGGAAATCGGCGGAGCTCCCGGCAAGATCTCGATCTACACCCGCAACACCTCCTCCGGCACCTACAAGGATTGGCAGAAACTCGCCATGGGCGGCCGCGACTACCCGTCCAGCTCGCAGAAACTGGCGGGTAACGAGCAGATCGCCAAAGAAGTGGCGACGAACAAGAACGGCATCGGTTACGTCGGACTCGCCTATGCGAAAACCGCCGGCACCAAGGCCCTCACCATCGATGGCGTCGAACCCGTCGCCGCCAACGCCAAGAAATACGCCTTCGCCCGTCTTTGCTACCTCTATGCTCCCGACAAGCCGAGCGCCGAGGCTGAAGCGTTCATGAAATACGTCGAGTCGGACGCCGGCCAGAACATCGCCCGCAAAGTCGGTTTCATCCCGACCAAGGACCTGTAAACTTCTCCGTCTTGTTTTTGGGTTGCTACGAATGAGCATCGCGGGCTCGCCTGCGGTGCTCATTTTCTTGTCTATGTCAGAAAGGTAACCTACCACCTCATTCATCGCGCATGCCCCAGCAAGAAAGCCCATCGCCCCCAGCACCTCACCGTTTCCAGCGACAAGGCTTCTCCTTCGAGAAGGCGATCCGGTTTTTCTTCGCGTCCAATGCCGGGCTGACCATCGTCATCCTCGCGCTCATCATCATTTTCCTGCTCAAGGAAGGGCTGGGATTCTTCCCCGGCTACCAGCGGGAATTGCAGGTTTACCGCATCGCCGGCCTTGAGTTCGTCGATATTTCCCGGAAAAACCTGACGGCCCACGAGCAACTCACCAGCGTCCTCAACCGCGCTTATTTCGCGGAAATCAACGGCAATGCCGCCAGCCAGATGCGGCGCAGCCAGGAAGCCAGCGCGCTCTTCAACGCCTACACCGACCAGACCGGCCCCACCCGCGATCTCGTCCTCAACAATTCACAATCCGGGACCAATCCAAGCCCTGAAATGTTGGCCAATCTCACCGCCAACTACGACCAGCAAAAGACCAAAGCCCTCTCCAAGCTCCCCGCCACCCCGCATCTGACGGCCAAGGAACGCCTCAGCCTGATCGAATTCATCCGCACTCGCCCCGTCGATGCCACGGAGGATCCGCCGCTGGTCACCGCCCTCGCCGAAGAATTTTCCGCCGCCCAGCAAAAACACGCCGAGCCCCTGGCGGGCATGCGCGCCACCATCGATTCCTTCGAATCCTCAAGCTCCGACCTCGGCTCGCTGGTCTCGGAAATGACCGAATCGGTGACCGCCACCAAGGAAAAGATCCAAAGCGCCGACATCCTCGAAAAGGACCGCAAAACCCTGCTCGCCGCCGCCGCCAGCGCCAAGGATCCCGCCGAGCGCGAGAAACTAACCTCCGAAGCCCACGCCTCGCTCGCCGACAAGCCCGACGTCGAAGGCCCGATCCAAATCCTGCTCGAACGCCGCCCCGACTGCGTCAAAGTCCACACCGCACTCCAGGAATCCGCCGACGGCATCGTCGCCAAACTTCCCGCCCAACTCTCCCAACCCGAAGCCGCGCGCCTGCTGAACGTCGCCCGCAAAACCTGGCCGGTCTTCATCAGCGACCTCGCCAACGCTCCGGCTCAAATCTCCGCTTGGAAACACGACACCCCCGTCCCACTGACTGCGGCGATTTCCTCATTCCTCACCGGCAAGGACTGGGTCACCGGCGGCGAGTGGCAGGACTTCTACGGGATTTTACCGCTCGCGGCGGGTTCGCTGATGATCTCCATCGTCGCGCTCCTCATCGCCATTCCCAGCGGCATCGGCGCGGCGGTTTACGTCAACCAATTCGCCTCCAGCCGCGAGCAGGCGCTCATCAAGCCGGTCATCGAGTTCATCCAGGCGATCCCCTCCGTCGTTCTCGGCTTCATCGGGATTCTCGTCTTCGGCACCGTGCTGCGTGACATTTCCGTGATGGATTCGCTGCAATGGATTCCGGGATTTCCCATCGAGGAGCGGCTGAATATTTTCACCGCCGGTTGCCTGCTCGCTTTGATGAGCATCCCCACCATTTTCTCGCTCGCCGAGGACGCGCTCAACAACGTCCCGTCCGCCTATGCCGAGGCCTCCGAAGCGCTTGGCGCGTCGCGGGTGCAGACCACCTTCCGCGTCATCATCCCCGCCGCGTTTTCCGGAATTCTAGCGGCGATCCTGTTGGGCTTCGGCCGGGTGATCGGTGAAACGATGGTCGTCCTGCTAGTCGCCGGAAACCGCATCAAGATCCCCGACTTCAGCGCGGGGCTCGGCACCTTTTTCCAACCCGCCCACACCCTCACCGGCATCATCGCCCAAGAGCTCGGTGAAGTCCCGCTCGGCAGCGTCCACTACCGCGCGCTGTTCGTCGTCGGCATCCTGCTCTTCGCCGTCGTCCTCGCGATCAACGCCACCGCGCATCGCTTCGTGAACAAGATGAAGCACTAACTCCCTCACCCCATGTTCGACCCGGAAAAACTGATCCGCAAAGGCCTCCCCAAAGGGCACTTCAAGGATGTCGTGGTGCGCTCGCTGCTTGGCGGAGGCACCTATCTCGTCGTCATCATCGCAGCCTTGCTGTTTGGAAAAATCATCATCGACGGCGCGCCCGTCCTGTTCAAAGCGGAGGCTCCCTTCGTCGATTTCGAATTCCTCACCGCGAAAAACCAAACCCTGCATGTCTTCGACGACGCCCAAGGCAACCGCCACCAACTCCCCGCCTCGGAATACAGCACCTACCTCACCAAACACGAAGGCGTCCCGATCCACAACGAGCAAACCTACTCCTACTCCGGCGGCGGCATCGCCGGCCCCATCGTCGGCACCGCGCTGCTCACCCTCGGCTCGATGCTCCTTGCGCTGTTCTTCGGAGTCAGCGCCGCCATTTACCTATCCGAGTACGCCAAGCAAAGCCCGTTCATCCACGCGGTGCGCCTCGCCATCCTCAACCTCGCCGGCATCCCCTCCATCGTCTTCGGACTCTTCGGCTTCTCGGTCTTCGTACTCGCCGTGCCGGTCATCACCTCGACTCCTTCCGATAGATCATTGCTCACCATCCCGCTGTATTTCAATGACTGGTTCATGAGTTTCCAAGGCTGGAACTCCTCGCTCATGGCCGGTTGCGCGACGCTGGCATGTATGATTCTTCCCGTCATCATCACCGCTTCCGAAGAATCGCTGCGCGCCGTGCCACAAGGTTTCCGCGACGCCTCACTCGCCATGGGAGCCACCCGCTGGCAAACGATTAGAAAATGCGTCCTGCCGTTTTCCCTGCCCGGAATTCTAACCTCATCGCTGCTCGCCATCACCCGCGTCGCCGGGGAAACCGCGCCCATCATGTTCACCGCCGCCGTCGCCGCCAAGGACGACCTGCCATGGCAAGGGCTGAAAAGCCCCTTCGACGTCCTCTCCTCCCAAGTCCAGGCGCTGCCCTATCACATTTACACGCTCGCCGCCCGCATCCCGAGTTCCGAATACACCCAGCGCGCCCAATACGGCTCGGTCTTCGTCTTCCTCGTGCTCGTCGCCATCCTCTCGCTCGGCTCGATGATCCTGCGCGCCAAACTCCGGGCGAAACTCAAATGGTAAGCATGACCACCGCCATTCAAATCAAGAACCTCACCTTTGCCTATTCCGGCAAGCAGGTCCTGCACGATGTCACCCTCGACATCCCGGCCCGCCAGATCACCGCCTTCATCGGCCCCTCCGGCTGCGGGAAATCCACCTTGCTGCGTTGTTTAAACCGCATCAACGACCGCATCCCCGGCGCCCACGTCACCGGCGGCTCGATTCAGGTCCACGATATCGACATCAACCGCGACGACATCGACCTCCAGGAACTCCGCCGCCGCATCGGCATGGTGTTCCAGAAATACAATCCGTTTCCCAAGTCGATTTACGAAAACGTCGCCTTCAGCCTGCGCCTTGCCGGTCCGACCAAACGCGCCGAGCTCGACGACATCATCGAGAACGCCCTGCGCAGCGCCGCACTGTGGGACGAGGTGAAAGACCGCCTCCACGCCAGCGCCTTCGGTCTATCCGGTGGCCAGCAGCAGCGGCTTTGCATCGCCCGCGCCATCGCCAACCAGCCGGAAATCCTCCTGATGGACGAGCCGTGCGCCGCGCTCGATCCACTCGCCACCTTGAAAATCGAAGAGCTGTTGATGGAATTGAAAAAACAATACACCATCGTCATCGTCACCCACAACATGTCGCAAGCCACCCGCTGCTCTGACAGAACCGCCTTCATGTATTTGGGCAAACTCATCGAATACGGTCCCACCATGCAGATTTTCGAGGATCCCAAGGAACCGCAAACCGAAGCCTACGTCACCGGAACTTTCGGCTGATCTCTCTCCTCGAAGTCATGCATGTCACCGTGAAACACCCCCGAACCGCTCATCAGGCCGACATCTCCGTCGCCATGCAAAGTCTGGATTTCAGCTACGGCTCCACCCCGGCGCTGAAGGACATCAACCTGGACATCCCCGGCAAGGGCGTCACCGCCTTCATTGGCCCGTCCGGCTGCGGCAAGTCCACCTTGCTGCGCTGCATCAACCGGATGAATGACGAAATCCCAGGAACCCGGATCACCCGCGGCTCGATCCACATCAACGGAATCAATATCCACGACCCCTCCGTGGACGTAGTGAAACTGCGCCGCGACGTCGGCATGATTTTCCAAAAATCCAATCCGTTCCCGCGTAGCATTTATGAAAATGTCGCTTACGGCCTGCGCCTGCGCGGCGTGCGTGAGATCCCGCTGCTGAATCAAGCGGTCGAGGAAGCCCTCCAAGCATCCGCCCTGTGGGACGAGGTAAAAGACCGCCTCCAGGAATCCGCGCTCGGCCTCTCCGGCGGACAACAACAACGCCTCTGCATCGCCCGCACCATCGCCGTGAAGCCCACCATCATTCTGATGGACGAGCCGTGCAGCGCCCTCGATCCCATCGCCACCGCCAAAGTCGAAGAACTCATCTGGCAGTTGAAAGCCGACTTCACCATCGTCATCGTCACCCACAGCATGCAACAGGCGGCCCGGGTTTCCGAGAAAACCGCCTTCTTTTATATGGGAACCCTCGTCGAAGCCGACGATACTTCAAAAATCTTCAGCAATCCTTCCGTCAAAAAAACCGAAGAATACATCAGCGGCCGCTTCGGCTGACCCCTACTAACATCCAATTGACCTCATGAGCAACCAGCACATCTTCCGCGAATTTGACAAACTGATGGAGAGCCTCAAGGCCGAAGTCCTGTCGATGGCCAGCATGACCCGCCAGAGCCTGGAGCGCGCCATGCGCGCCCTGCTCGAGCGCGACATCGACCTCTCCCGCGCCGTCATCGCGGACGATGCCGATGTCGATGACCTCGAACGCCGAATCGACCAGAGCGGCATGAACATCCTCGTCCGCTTCCATCCCGTCGCCTCCGACCTGCGGCTCGTCATCACCTCGATGAAAATGGCCCACAACCTCGAACGTATCTCGGACCACGCCGTAAGCATCGCCAAGCGCGCCAAGAAAATCTGCAAGGCACCCCCCCTCGAAGAAGCCTCCCTCGCCGAGCCGCTCTACACCCTGGCGGACAAGCTCCTGCGCGACGCACTGACGGCCTACACCGACGCGAACTCCGAACTCGGGGAAAGCCTCAAAGCCCGCGACAAAGAACTCGACCGCCTGCACAAACAGATGATCGCCTCCCTGAGCGGACGCCTGGAAACCTCCGACGGGCGTGCGGAGAACCTGCTCCACCTCATCTTCGTGGCACGCTCGCTCGAGCGCATCGGCGACCTCGCCGTCAACATGGGGGAAGACGCCGTCTTCCTCGGCGAAGCCCGCGACATCCGGCATGAACACCGGAAGTCCTCCCCCAGCGAACCGTCTGACGAGGGCACGGACTCCCCGATTTAAGTCCGAGCGCATTCAGCCGACAAAAGCGATTCCTTGAAATCCAAGGGAATCGGGGGTATGGACTATGGACCGTTTTTCGGAAAATCCCCCACCTCCATCGCGCATGAACATTGATCGGCTGATCGCGTATTTCTCCATGGAAATCGCGCTGGAACTCGAAATGCCCACCTACTGCGGCGGACTCGGGATTCTCGCAGGCGATACCTTGCGCGCCGCGGCAGACAGTCGATTGCCTGTCGCCGCCGTCTCCTTGCTATATCGCAAGGGCTATTTCCGCCAACGACTCGATGCCGCCGGCTCGCAAATCGAGGAATCCTGCGAATGGAAGATCGAGGATTTCCTCCAGGAGCTCCCCCCACGCACCTCGGTCATCATCAGCGGCCGCACGGTCCACCTCCGGGCATGGCAATACGACATCACGGGCGTTAAAGGCGGCAGCGTGCCGGTCTATCTGCTCGATACCGACCTCCCGGAAAACTCGGAGTGGGACCGCCGGATCACCGACCATCTTTATGGCGGGGATGAGTGGTATCGGCTTTGCCAGGAAATCGTGATGGGCATCGGCGGCGTGCGGATGTTGCGCGAACTCGGCCACCATAAACTCGCGCGCTTCCACATGAACGAAGGCCACGCCAGCCTGCTCGCCATGGAGTTGCTCGACGAGGAGGCGCTCGCGGCGGGCCGGAACACGTTCAACCATGAGGACATCGAATCCGTCCGCAGCAAATGCGTCTTCACCACCCATACCGCCGTCCCCGCAGGACACGATGTTTTCCCTCTCGACATGGTCGAATCCGCTCTCGGCCGCACCGAAGTGAGTGAAATGCGCGAAATTTTCTGCTGCGGCACCGGCCTGAACATGACCTATCTCGCGCTCAACCTCAGCCATTACGTCAACGGCGTCGCCAAAAAACACACGGAGGTTTCCCAGCGGATGTTCGCCGGCTACAAAATCCACGACGTCACCAATGGCATCCACGCCGCCACCTGGGTCTGCCCGTCATTCCAGCGATTGTTCGACCGCTACATCCCCGGCTGGCGGGAGGACAATTTCAACCTGCGCCATGCGCTCAGCCTCCCTGCGGCGGAAGTCTGGGATGCCCATGCCGAGGCCAAAGCTGCCTTCCTCGACCGCGTCAACCGCGAGACCAACGCCGGCATGGAGGCCAACGTCCTTACCTTCGGCTTCGCCCGCCGCATCGCCGATTACAAGCGCGCCGACCTGCTCTTGTACGACCTCGAACGACTCAAGTCCATCGCCCGCCAGGCGGGTGCGTTCCAAGTCGTCTTCGCCGGCAAGGCCCATCCCGGCGACGCCGTCGGCAGGGAAACCATCCGCAAGATCTTCCGCGCCATCGAAGCGCTCAAAGGCCAGGTCCGGATCGCCTACCTGACCAACTACGATTGGGAGTTGGCCCGCCTGATGACTGCGGGCGTGGACGTCTGGCTCAACACGCCGCTGCCACCGCTGGAAGCATCCGGCACCAGCGGCATGAAAGCCGCGGTCAACGGCGTCCCCAGCCTCAGCATCCTCGACGGCTGGTGGATCGAGGGCTGCATCGAGGGCACCACCGGCTGGGCCATCGGTGAGGCGTCGCGAACGACCGATCCGGCGCAAATCACGCCTTACGACGCCGCGTCGCTCTACGAGAAAATCGAGCATGTCGTGATTCCGCTTTACTATAACGAACGAGACCGCTTTCTCGATGTCATGCGCCACGCCATCGCCCTCAACGGCGCGTATTTCACCACCCAGCGGATGTTGCTTCAATACGTCCTGAGCGCCTATTTCTAGCAAACCAGTCCGCTGCTCGCCGAAATTGTCACCCGATCGAAATCATGAACAAACCCCCATTCATCACCGAAGCCGAGGCCATGAAGGAAGACTTCAAGGGCCGCACGAACTACTGGATGTGCCGTCCGGAGATCACCAACGCCAAGGACCTGCAAATCTGCCGCGCCGTCCTGCCCGCCGGCGAGGGCCATGATTTCCATCACCATCCGGAGTTGGAAGAGGCGATCTACGTCATCGAGGGCGAGGTCGAGCAATGGGTCGGCGCGGAAAAGCAAATCCTCAAGGTCGGCGAAGTCGCGCACATGCCGCCCGGCGTCGTCCACGCCACTTTCAACCTCAGCGGCAAGGACGCCATGATCCTCGCCATCCTCTCGCCGGGAGCCGCCACTGGGCCGTTTCTCATCGATGTCAGTGGCGAGGAGCCCTGGGCGTCGCTGCGCGGCTGCTAGCGCCGGAACTCCGACGGCCGCCAGCCGATCCATTTGTAGAAGGTGTTGGAAAACGTGAACGCGCTCTCGAATCCAACCGACCTCGCGATCACTTCGACCTTGTCGTCGGTGACCGACAGCAAATGCCGCGCACGCTGAAGCCGCAGGTGCGTCAGGTGCCGCATCGGGCTCCGGCCAATTTCCTTCCGGCAAAGCCGCCGCAGGTGCTCTCCGCTCATGCAAGCGGTGGCGGCGAGCTCCTCTAACGTCCACGCCCGCGCCAAGTCCGTCTCCACCCGCTGCCACAGCCGCCACAACCGCTCGTCGGACGAATGGGGCTGGGCAAAACGCACGACATAGTGATGCACCAACTCGCTCCAGTGATGCAGCGCCGATGCTCCGTTAGTTGAATCGCTTTCCGCGTGAAGCCCTTCGATCGCCGCCTTGAGCGGGGCAGTGTCGAAGGAACCGGTGACCGGAGAAAGCGAGGAAAGGATCGGCCGGGATTCACGCGATTCGCGATATCGCACCCAAGCGAAACTCCACTTTTCCCCCGGCAAACACTTCAGCGCGTTCATCACAAACGGCGGCAGGAGACACGCCTGCCCGGCGCGGATGCGCTTCCATTGGCCGTCGGCGAGGACCACTCCCTCACCCTCCAAACACGCCAGCATGAAAGTCCCGCTCTGGTCCGCCCGTACGATTTCAAACGGCGGCACCGCCTTCATGATCCCGCAATGGGAGATATGATGCTGCCCGAGCAGCGGACAAACCGGACCATCCTGCATCCAGCCACGCAGGTCGGAAACATCGGCCCGCACCACCTGATAGCGCGTCGATTTCCCGAGGATCTCGATATCCTGTGGCTGACTTGCGGGTCCGGACTCTTTCATGGATGGCGGCGCGATGCTGAATCACGATGTGGAATCCGGATAGCCGAAAGTGGACCGCGTTCGGGCTTCAGCGATTGACGCCGCCCAGCCCCGGCGTAATCACAAGCCATGCCGAACCCATGGACTGGAAAAGGAAACCCCTACACCCGCACCGAAGTCATCGAGCGTTTCAACGACACGCTCTCGAAAGGCCAGGCGATCATCGCCGCCGGCGCGGGCTCGGGAATCAGCGCGAAATTCATCGAGAAGGGCGGCGCCGACCTCATCATCATTTATAACTCCGGCCGCTTCCGCATGATGGGCCACGGCTCGACCGCCGGCTTGATGGCCTACGGCGACGCCAACGCCATCGCCATGGAACTTGGCGAATACGAGGTGCTCCCGATCGTCGAGGAAATTCCGGTCATCTGCGGCGTCCACGCCACCGACCCGCGCCGCCGGATGTGGCATTGGCTCGGCCAGGTAAAAGACATGGGCTTCTCCGGCGTGAATAATTTCCCCACCCACACGATCGTGGACGGCCACTTCCGCAGCGTGCTTGAGGAAACCGGCATGAGCGTGAAGAAGGAGTTCGAAATGATCGCCCTCGCCCGCAGGATGGACCTGTTTTCCATCGTCTATGTCGGCACTCCGGAGGAGGCCGTGGAAATGGCGAAATCCGGCGCGGACGCGATCATCGCCCACGTCGGCACCACCGTCGGCGGCTCGATCGGCGTGACCAACGCGGTGGTGAGCTGGGAGGAAACGATCAAACGCACCCAGGACATCATCGACGCCGCCAAAACCGTCCGCGATGACATTTTCTACCTCTGCCACGGCGGCCCGATCAACACCCCGGAAGACGCGGACCGCGTGATCCAGGCCACCGATTGCGTCGGCTTTGTCGGCGCGTCGAGCCTCGAACGCATGGGCGTGGAAGAGTCACTCACCAACATCACCCGCCAGTTCAAATCCATTTCCGTCAAACGGAAGAACTAACACCATGGCCACCATCGCCGTTCTCGGAACACTCGACTCGAAAGGTGAGGAACACGCTTTCGTCGCCGGGCTCATCCGCGCCCGCGGCCATCAGGTCCTGCTCATCGACGTCGGCACCGGCGGCCCGCCAACCGTGGTCCCGAACTTCACCCGCGAGCAGGTCGCCTCGTTCGCCGGAATTGATCTCGCGGAAATTCTAACACGCAAGGATCGTGGCGAATGCGTGGTGGCGATGAGCCAGGCCGCACCGGTGTTTCTGGCGAAACTCGCAGCCGCGCACGAGATCGACGGCGTCATTTCCCTGGGTGGCGGCGGCGGCACGGCGATTGCCACTGCGGCGATGCGCGCCCTGCCGCTGGGTTTCCCAAAACTCATGGTTTCCACGCTGGCCTCTGGAAACACTGCGCACTATCTGGGCACTAAGGACATCGTCATGATGCCGAGCATCGCCGACATCGCCGGACTGAACCGCCTGTCGCGCATCATCTTCTCCCGCGCCGCCGGGGCGATTTGCGGGATGGTGGAAGCGGAAATCCAAATCGACGAGGCACGGCCGTTAGTCGTCGCCAGCATGTTCGGCAACACCACCGCCTGCGTCACCGAGGCGAAGCGCATCATTGAGGAAGCGGGCTACGAAGTCCTCGTCTTCGCCGCCACCGGGGCGGGAGGGAAATCCATGGAAGCGTTGATCGAAAGCGGCCTCGTCGCCGGCATCCTCGATCTAACCACCACCGAATGGGCGGACGAACTCGTCGGCGGAGTCCTCAACGCCGGAGCGGAGCGGATGGACGCCGCCGGCAAGGCCGGGATCCCCGCCGTCATCGCGCCGGGCTGCCTCGACATGGTGAACTTCGGCGAACGCGACTCGGTCCCCGCAAAATTCGCGGGCCGGAATTTCTACATCCACAACCCGCAGGTCACGCTGATGCGGACCACGCCGGAAGAATCCGCCGCCCTGGGCCGTATTCTCGCGGAGAAGGTCAATCGTTACCCCGCTCCCGCCGCCATCTTGATTCCCAAAAAAGCGATCAGCATCATCAGCGCCGCCGGCCAGCCGTTCCATGATCCCGCAGCGGATGAAGCGCTTTTCGAGGCGATCCACACCCACGCGAAGGTCCCGGTCGAGGATTTCAACGAGGAGATCAACAGCCCGGCCTTCGCCAAAGCCTGCGCGGAAAAACTGCTCGGACTGATGAAAGTCGCTAGAATTTAACACCACACATCCATGATAAGACACTACGGCATGTTCCAATTCCACCCGGAGATCACACCGGAACAAATCGACGAATGCTTCGCGGAAATGTCCGCGATGGTCGGTAAAATTCCCGGCCTGCTCTCGGTCGAGCACGGTCCTTACGACAGCCCGGAAGGCCTCAACGACGGATTCACCCACGGCTTCATCATGTCCTTCGACACCGCCGCGAGTCGCGACGCCTATCTGCCCCATCCTGAGCACGAGCGAGTGAAGGACATCGTCGTGCCACGATTGGCGCGCGTCACAGTGTTCGATTTTGAAAACTGATTTTATGAAGTGGCTTCTTATTTTGCTAACCGCGCTGCCACTGGCGGATGCGGCACCGATTCCCCTGTTCGATGGAAAATCCCTCGCTGGCTGGGAAATGCCCGCCGGAGAGGAGAAGTGGTGGCAGGTGAAGGAAGGGATGATCGTCGGCGGCTCGCTGGAGCAGAAGGTCCCGACGAATCTCTTTCTCAGTTCAGCCCGTGAATTCCAGAACTTCGAGCTCACCTTCAAGATCCGCCTGGTGAAGGGCGCGGGCTTCATGAATTCCGGCATGCAGGTGCGCAGCGCGCGCGACGCAGGCAAACCACACATGTCTGGCTATCAGGTCGATGCGGGGATCGGCTACTGGGGGGATCTTTACGATGAGCATCGTCGGGACAAGAAGCTCACCGGCTCGGTGGACTCAGCAGCCTTGGCGAAGGTGGTGAAGGATTGGGAATGGAATGATTACCGGATCGTCTGTGAAGGCCGCCAGATCCGCTCATGGATCAACGGCCAGCCAGCGGTCGATTTCACAGAAACCGACCCTGCAATTCCACTCGATGGCAAGCTCGGTATTCAGGTGCACGCTGGAGGAACGCTGCTAGTCCAGCTCAAGGACATCTCCATCACCGAACTCCCCGCGACTCCGGGTGCCCCCTCGTGGAAGGCCCCGAAGCCGGCCATTAAACCGCAGAAGACCGAGGGCTCCGCTGCAAAAACTCCCGAGGAGGAGCGTCAGTCCTTCCAACTTCCCGAGGGCTTCGTCGCTGAACTGGTGACGTCCGAGGAACAGGGCGTCGGCAAACCGATCACCATGGCCTGGGATGCCCGCGGACGGCTGTGGACGATGACCGCGCTCGAGTATCCGGTGGATGCGAATGAAAACCGCGCCAACGCCGAGGCACTCTATGCCCGTGGGGGGAAAGACCAGTGCGGGCGGCGGCGTGAACGTCGGATGATTTGGGCGGTTTAAAAATCGGATGTTAGGGCATGGGTTTTTGCTGGGGTGGACGATGGCGGTTCTCAGCTTTCGACGCGGTCTTTCATGCGATAGCTGGAACCTTCGAGCACGACGGTGT
>CAMDLP010000038.1 GCA_945901795.1 Akkermansia muciniphila
GCAAGCATCTTCCCCGGCCCCATATCATCCATCCATATCCAGAACAAAGATTCCGCGCCCGACTCAAGGCAGGAGCCGTATGAGGTAATTCTTCACGTACGGATCTGCGCGGGGGGCCGTCGGCAACGGCGGTCCCTACCGCAATCCCGACTAACCTGCATCAAGGACCATTTTGATTTGGGTGAGATGACGAAGAATGCGTTTTTTGGTGGAATCGCAGTAAGCGTCCCAAATTCATCCTGTGTGGTTGATACCACGTGGCGGCGGTCAGGCGACTTCCTCGGCCTTTAGCCTGGCCGGGCGTTCGGCGGCGGGGAAGTGCGACGGTGCCTTTCCGGAGTTTTCCACCCGGTGATTTTTTGAGGCGCTCCCATGTGGTGCGGTTGATCCAGACATCACAATCTTTCGAAGTGAAAGGTCGCAGCATTTCCAACGGTTGCACAGGATTCTCGGCATCGATGTATTCGGCCCAATAATTGACTGCCTGGCCACCTTCGACGAAGTAGGTGTCACCGGATTCACGGAGAGCCAATTTCTTAAACTGCCAGTATCGGGCGAGTCGCCCGCAACTAAGGAGGCACCACACTCCTGTGGTGCATGCGGAAGGGATGGCAATGGACCGCGCGAAGCTCCATTTCATTGGCTTGTCTTCCACTTTACGACAGGAGTGTCGCAGCTCCTTATGAGAGCGATGCGAAAGCACCTCACTATGTGGCAGAACCAAAACGGCGGACCTTTTTGGGGTCCGCCGTTGGGTTGAAGATCACAGGCAGGAATGCCTGTGTCACTTAGCCGAGCACTTTGAGCTTCTTGATGCCGAAGACCGCGTCATCGCCCAGCTCCTCCTCGATGCGGAGGAGTTGGTTGTATTTTGCAATACGGTCGGAGCGGCTCATGGAACCGGTTTTGATCTGGCCGCAGTTAGTCGCGACGGCAAGGTCGGCGATGGTGCTGTCCTCGGTCTCGCCGGAGCGGTGACTGAGGATGGAGGTGTAGCTGTTTTCCTTGGCGAGCTCGACGGCATCGAAGGTCTCGGTGAGGGTGCCGATCTGGTTCACCTTGACGAGGATCGAGTTGGCGACGCCGAGCTTGATGCCCTTGCTGAGGAAATCGACGTTGGTGACGAAAAGGTCGTCGCCGACGAGTTGGGTGGTCTTGCCGAGTTTGTCGGTGATGATCTTCCAACCGTCCCAGTCGTTCTCACCGCAACCGTCTTCGATGGAGATGATCGGATAGTTCTTCTGGAGGCCGGCGTAGTAGGCGACGAGTTCTTCGGCACTTTTCACCGACTTGTCAGACTTCTTGAAGACGTAGGCGTTTTGCTTGGCGTCGAAGAATTCGGAGGCGGCGACGTCGAGCGCGATGGCGATGTCGTCACCGAGCTTGTAGCCTGCCAGTTCGATGGCTTGTGCGATGACGCCCAAGGCATCCTCGGCACCGCCGAGTTTCGGGGCAAAGCCACCTTCGTCACCGACGGCGGTGGAGAGACCCCGGTCGTGGAGGACTTTCTTGAGCGCGTGGAAGACTTCGGCACCGTAGCGCAGGGCCTCGCGGAATGTCGGGGCTCCGACAGGCACGATCATGAATTCCTGGAAGTCGATCGGCGCGTCGGAGTGGGCACCGCCGTTGATGATGTTCATCATCGGGACGGGAAGCACCTTGGCGTTAGGGCCGCCGAGGTATTTATAAAGCGGGATGCCGAGCTGCGAGGCGGCGGCTTTGGCGACGGCCATCGAGACGCCGAGGATGGCGTTGGCACCGAGATTCTTTTTGGTCGAGGTGCCGTCCAAGGCGAGCATGGCGGCGTCGATGGACGCTTGTTCGGTGGCGCAGTAGCCGAGGAGTCCGGGTGCGAGGATCGCGTTGACGTTCTCAACGGCTTTGAGCACGCCTTTTCCGCCGTAGCGGGCCTTGTCGCCGTCGCGGAGTTCGACAGCTTCGTTTTCGCCGGTGGAGGCACCGGAAGGAACGGAGGCGCGGCCGATGGCGCCACCTTCGAGGTGGACGTCAACTTCGACGGTAGGATTGCCGCGGGAATCGATCACTTCGCGGCCACGGATTTCAACAATGGTGGTATAGTCCATAATTATGCTTTTGTATTAGATGGGGTGGGTTTTTGAAACTCAGGGATTGAACGGCTTGATCGAGCGAATGGTGAGTTCGCCCATCACTTCGGTCAGTTCGTCACGGACTTGGACGGTATCGCCCGGCATGCGACCGACGAGGGCCTTGCCGACTTCGGATAGATAGGAAACGGTTTTGGTTTCGGGGATGGAATCCCAAGCGCCAAGCACGGTCATGACCACTTCCTTGCCGGACGCATCGGCGAGAGTGACCACAGTGCCGATATTGACCTTGCTGGCGTCGGAGCCTTTGAAATCGGTGCCGCGGGCATTGTTGATTTCCTTGTCGAGGGCGTTGCGGCGATGGCCGAGGTATTTTTCGAGATCCTTGGCGGACTTGTATTCGAAGTTCTCGCGAAGGTCGCCGTAGGAACGGGCGATTTTCACATCGTTGAGATTCTGGGGGATCTTGTTGCGGATGAGGTCGTCGAGCTCGGCCTTTTTCTTCTCCAGGCTTTCCCATGAGACGAGGAGGATTTCTTCCGGGCGTTTCGCATTCACGCCGTTGACGAGTTCCGCCGTTTCCGGGCGGGCCTTGATGATGCGGGCCATCAGCGACTTTTTCTCAAGGTCGCCGAAGACCGGGCAATCGAGCAGGCGGCGACCGAAATTGCGGGCCTCGTTGACGTCCATGATGCCGACGAGGTCGGTCAGCAGGGTCTTGTCATCACCGAGCAACGACTGAAGGCGCGAGGTCTTGCGCGGGCCGTCCGAAAGGTGGTCGTTTTCGAGGAGATTAAGAACGGCGGCTCCGACGTCCGCGCTGAAGATTTCCAGGGACGGTCCTTTGCGTTCGCGGCAAACCCAGATCAGGGCGTCCGGCCCGAGGGCGCGGCGGGCGATGGCCGAGCGAAGGTGCGTGACGAGAGCCGGCATCGCGTCGCGCTCCTGTAAAATGCGGGCGATCTCGGTGACGCCGCGGGCGCCGACACGGTCGAAAACCTGGACGATCTTGCCGACCCAATCTTCGGCGAAGGCGTTAGGGAATGCTTCATACACCGCACGCTGGCGGCCGGATGGAAGCGTGCCGGCCTCTTCCGCCAGGCGGGTGGGATCGGCGGAGAGCAGGAGATCCGAGAGTCGGACGGCCGTGGGATCGAGTTCGAGAGCCTTGGACGAGCCGATGACTTCGTCACGCGCGGCGACGAGTTGGAGCGCTTGGCCGAGCTGTACGCGGGCGGCTTTTTTCGCGCCCTCGTCGATGTCGTTCAAAAGACGCTTGAGCGCATCGGTATCATTTTCAAAAGCCCCGATGTCGGCCGCGATGGCTTCCAGCGCGCGGATCATGCCTTTGATGTCGCGGGCGGCTTCGAAATCAGCGACGAGCGCGTCCGCAGGGCTGCGATCACCGACACGGAGCACGATCGGCTCGGTGCGCTTCTGCGGGACGGCGGCGAGGCGGCTTTCGCGGAGGGCTTTCTTGGTGACATCCCACCATTTTTTAAAGCCGGCTTCGGGGATGACCGCGCCGGAGAGTTCCTTTTCGAGGGCGTCGCCGGTCATGCTGCCGCCGTGGCTTTCGAGGAGATGGACGATGAGCGCGAGCGGGTCGCTTTTGGAAAGGCTGCGCAGTTCTTCGAGCTGCTCGATTTTCTTCGCGCGGAAATCCTCGGGGCCGATCCACTCGGTTTTCTGGAAAGCGAACTGCAATTCCATCGTCTGGCCGGTGGATTTCTCGAAGTCGATGGTGACTTTCTTTCCGGGAAGATCCCAGTCGGTCACCTTGCCGGCGCCAAAGGATTTGTGAATACAAAAGTTTCCGGGAGCCAATTGAGAAAGGCGCTCGCCGACTGGTTTGGGAATGCGACCGGCCTCGACCAGTTTCGCCACATCAGGATGCATGGGAAAGACGATGGGAAGCCGACTTGCAAAACGCAAGGCATTCCAATGACAAAACTATCTAACACCAAATTTCACGGCTTTTGAGGCACTGGCGGGACCACCCGCGGGCGGGGTTGGCGCTGGGAAACCATGCCTCCGTCGAGCGCCTGATCCAAGGTCCGGCAGAGGACCTGGATTCTCCGTCGCCAGCTCTCCGGGGCGTTAGCGAGATCCTCGTCCTTGGACAAATCCCCCTCGAAAATCACCTCCCCTTTGAGTCCGTCGATTCTCACTTTAAAAACCTCGCCCTCGCGGCGGACGACCGCCCGGCCCTCGTCGTTTGAAAAGCTCGCGCTTTTTTCGGCGACATTGACGACCCGCATCGGGCCGTCACAGCTACCGGGAAGGACGGCGGATCCGACCATTTCACCGGAAAACGGTTTGGCCAAAACCGGCGCTTGTCCCAACTTCAAAGTGACGGAAAGCGGCTTCCCGCCGCGGAATCCGGAGAGCACGACTTCCTCGCCGGGCTTGGCCAGGCGCAGCAAGGTGGCGAGCTGCGCCTCGTTCACGAGCATCTGGTCGCCGAACTTCCAGAGCAGGTCCAATTCCAGCAACCCGGCGGCTTGCGCGGGTCCGCCGTCGTCGATGGATTTCACCACGAAGCCGACTCCCGGTGGGAGCGACGGCACGTGCACCGTGACCGCCGCGTCCGGCTTGGCCACGCGCAATCCGAGCCAAGCCTGAGGCGCTTGGAGCATCCGCGGCTCTGCGGTTTGCCCGTCGGACAGTAAAGTCTGCGCGAACAGGATTGCGGCGATGAGACTGCTTTTCATCTTAAAACTCGCTGATCGGCACGAGCAGGATTTCTTCACGATCCTCGGAAATTTGCACCACCATCCCGCTCTCCTCATCCAGCACGCTGTTTTCCTCCACGGCGTTGAGGCGGATGGCACGCATCGCCAAGCCGTCAGGATTTTCCTGCCAGCCCTCGTCCGTCATCGACTCGATCCGGTCGGATTCGCTGAGAAGAAGCAGCCCCGAAGCCGCAGGCATCGGCACAACCGCCGCCACCCGCGAGGTTGGACTCATGGGGAAAACTGCGATGAGCGCGCCAATCGCAGCCGCGATGCCGCCGCCGATGACCGCGCGGACCTGCCACCGCCCCGAAGAAATCCCGACGACGTTTTCAGGCTCCGAACCGGCCAGTTCATCGATCATGGCGTCGATGTCAAACTGCGCGTCCTGACTCAATGCCGGCGGCATCAAGCGGGCGAGGATCGTTTCGACGGGATCAGGCGCTTGCATGGCGGTCCTCCTTCACGCGGCGCAGCTCGTGCGCCAGTTGCTCCAATGCGTAGCGATAGCGCGAAGCCGCCGTGTTGGGCGAAATCGCGAGCGTTTCCGAAATCTGCAAAAATGTCAGCCCGCCCCAGAATTTCATCACCACCACTTCGCGCAGTTTCTGGCTGAGATTCTGGACGGCTTCGCGTAAAATCACGGCTTCCTCGTCCTCTTCGAGCACCGGGTCGAGCCAGACGTCTTGGAAATCATTAAGATAAATCACCGACTCCTCGCGCTTCCGGCGGCGCGACTCGCTGCGGTGGTGATTGAGCCCGCAGAAGCGGATGGTCGAAAAAACCAGCGGCAGATCCGGCGGCCCGCCGCCTTTGTCGGCTTGGTGATGCCACATTTTGAGGATCGCCTCCTGGACGAGATCCTCGGCGTCATGGCGGGAATTGCTCCAACCACGGGCGAAAAGAAGCAGCCGCGGACCGTTTTCGGCCAGCCACTGTTTCCATGCGTTTGCGGGAGAACCCATCGTTCGAATGGGTTAATGCCCCGGATTCGGGCTTTTGTCTGCAATTTCCTGCTGCGGAGAGATTTTTTCGCCGGAAATAGTCAACCTGGGTGCAGGACAAAAAGTTCACGGAGCGACGAAACATGTTCGCCGTGAGGATGGAGCGCGAATGGAAAAGCCCTTCGGACCAGGCATTGACTCATCATCCGCTTGGGCGGACACGTCCCCCCCCCCCCCCCCGACAATACGGCAACCTGATTGTCGCGGGCCAGTTCACTTCAGCGCACTCCGGAGTGCGGCACAAAACAGCTCACAGAAACGATCGTGATTCTCAATCCTTAAAGGCGTCGGACTGAAGTCCACGCTCCTTGATCAGTCGAGAAACTTGATTTTGCCCGGCACGGGAAGTCGCCCGAGCGCCATCTCCGCGTGCTGCTCGTCGGTGCAGGACGAATTGATCGGCGCGTCCGGCGTGGCGTCGTTTGCCTCAAAATAGCCGCTCTCCAGCATCCATTTCTCGACTTCCTCGCCGGAAATGTCAGGCAACATGTGGCCGTCGATTTCCACGCACGGCGACAGTGACTGGCCGCTGCGCTGCTCCATTTCCCAGCGGAACGCGGGGTTTTTGATGATGTCCTTCTCTTCGTAGGGCAGCTCGTATTTCCGCATGATCGCGCGGACGCCTTCGCTCCAACCGCAGAAGGTTTTAAGATAAACAGTGATTTTCGGGGATGATTTGGTTTCGGACATGTGAGTGAGTGGTTCGCGGCAGAATAGTGCCCGGTCAGGAAATCGCAAGCGCCGTGGAAGAATGTGTTCCGCGCGCCAGCCCCGGCGGAAGTCGCGATTGACGGATCGGTTTGCGGGTGAATCTTTGCGGATGCAACTGATGAACGCCCCCACCGAAACGGACCCGAGCCCTGAAACCGATGAAAACTGGGTCCAGGTCGGGCACTATCCGACGCTGGAGCAGGCGTATGACCACGGCTTGGTGATTCTGGCGATGGGCGAGGCCTGCCGGGTGGAGCCGGCCGAACGTCCCGGCGAGTTCGAGCTGCATGCGGAGTCGCCGCCCGCTGATAGAATTTCCAAAGAGCTCGATGCCTACGTTCGGGAAATCGCGCAGCCGGTCGAGAAGCCGGCTGTACTGGGTGACTGGGCGAGGCATCCGGCCGGCGGGTGGCTTTGCGGGATCTGGATCGCGGCGCTGATCGCGGTTTTTTACTGGCAGGGAGAAGACGCGTCGCTCGCCGGACGGGCGGCGTCGTCGTGCGTCGGGCTGATCGAACGGGGGGAATGGTGGCGGCCGTTCACCGGGCTTTTCCTACATGCGGACGTTCCGCATCTGGTCGGAAACCTGGTGATCGGGACGGTTTTCGCAACGCTGGTGGCGAGATCGGTGGGTGCGCTGAAAGGCTGGGCGATGATCCTCGCCTGCGGCACGCTCGGCAACGCGCTGACCTCGCGGCTCACCTATCCGGATTCGTTCGTCTCGCTCGGCGCGTCCACCGCGGTCTTCGCCGCGCTGGGAATTCTATCGGGTCTCGGGATTCTGGAAACCCTGCGTTCCCGCGGGCGGCTGCCGTGGGCGAGGATCGTCGCACCGGTGCTGGGCGGCGTCATCCTGCTAGGTCTGCTGGGCGGCGGCCATGACCCGCGCACCGACGTGCTGGGCCATGTCTTCGGCTTCGGCTCCGGCCTGGCGGCGGGAATGGCGGCGGGAGCGCTTGAAGGAAAAATTCCCGCTAGATCCTGACCGCCTTGAGCGCGATGAACATCGGGAATTCCTCCGCCGCGGCGTGCTCGGCCTTGCTGAACGGACCGGACGCCTGCGAACGCCGGTGACTGTAGAGTTCCTCGCAAGCGACCACCGCGAGGCCGCCCTTTCCCATCGCTGTTAGCAAATCCGCCAGCGGGCGGTGATGAAATTGCGTCTGCTCGCCTGTCCCCTTCCCCGGATGCGTGGTGATGGGGATTTCCAGTGGCGTGCCGTAGCTGTCGAGCCGGCGATACTGGATTTTCTGATCGGTGTCCCAACCCCAGTGCGATTTGCGGGGAATGCGGAAACACGGGTGCATGAAAACCATCAACGCGCGGCCGCCGGGCTTGAGGGCGCGGGCGACGTTAGAAAACATGCCTAGCAGATCCGGCACGTCGTGGACGGCCATGATGCAGGTGGCGGCGTCGTGGCTGCCATCGGCCCACGGTCCGGGCTGGCACGCGTCGGCGACGATCAGCCAAACCCGCGGGTCCGCGCCGTGGCGGGATTTCGCGGATTCGATCAGGCGCGGACTGGCATCGACGCCGGTGAACTTGCCGACCTTCGCTTCCAACAACGGCCGGATCAGCACGCCTTGGCCGCAGCAGACGTCGATGACCGACTCGCCGGGCTGCGGCGCGAGAATCCGCAGGGCAGCGGGAAGGATGACGTTCTGATGATAGTCCGAGCCGGATTCGCCGACGAGCTTGTCATACCACGCGGCCACGGGATCCCAGCCGCGGTCCTTGGAAGACGGCTTGTTTCCGGGTAGTGGCGCGGGTTTCCGGCCTTGCTGGGCGCGGAACGGTCGGCGTGGTGGCTGCGGCATGGCGCGAGATTAGGCGGAGATCGATGATGCCAGCAAGTCACGACAAAAATCTTATGCGTTGTGGGAAACCGCGCTGCAACTATCCTGCACGCCTGTGACAAAACGCGTCGTCATCCCGGAATTGCTCGATCATCTGCCTCATGATGATCCGGACGCACGGCGCAGCCGTCGGGACCTGCGGCGAATCAACCGGCTGATGGGTAACGAGCGCTGGGTGTGCCGGATGGTCCGCCGGTTTCCGGAAGCGGTGGGACGCGGCATCGTGGAGATCGGCGCGGGCGACGGGGCGCTCTGCGGCAAGCTGGCGCGGCTTTTTCCGCAGGCGCGGGTGGCGGCTTACGATCTGGCGCCGGCCCCGGCGGATCTGGATTCGCGGGTCGAGTGGCGGCGCGGGGATATTTTTGCCGCGCCTGCTCCGGAGCCGGGCGGCATACTGGTGGCGAATTTGTTCCTGCACCACTTCGAGAAAGATTTGCTAGCGGCTCTGGGCCGCTGGTTTGAAATGTTCGAAGTGCTGGTTTTCAACGAACCGGACCGTGCCCGGCTGCCGCATTTGCTCGGCGGTTTGATGCACCCGTGGATCAATCGCGTGACGCGGCACGACATGCACGTCAGCATCCGGGCGGGTTTCGCAGCGGGGGAAATCCTAGGACTTCTCGGACTCGATCCAGGTCGCTGGCAAATCCGCGAAACTTCCACGTGGCGCGGGGCCAGACGCGTGTTAGCGTCGCGGAATTGAAACAGGAAATCACCATCGCTGGCGGAGGCTTGGCGGGATTGTCGCTGGCCGCCGCCCTGCGCCTGCACGAGGTGCCGGTGGTGGTCTTGGAGGCGGGGATCTATCCGCGCCACCGGGTTTGCGGGGAGTTCATTTCCGGAGTGACCGATGAGACTCTTGCCGCGTTGGGAATCACCGGTCTGTTCGAAGACGCGCTCCGCCACCGGTCGCTTGGCTGGTATGATGGCGGGCGCCTGATCCACCGCGATCATGTCAAGAATCCGGCGCTCGGGATTTCAAGGTATCGTTTGGACAAGCGGCTCCGCGATCACGTGACCGCCCTCGGCGGCGATGTCAGGACGGGCGTCAGAGCCCGCCCCGAGCCGCGGGACGGCCTGGTCTGGACCGCGGGAAGAAGGCCCCGCAACGGCCAGTGGATCGGCCTCAAAGCCCACGTCCGGAACCTGCCGAAAACGGCGGATCTGGAAATGCACGCGGGGACTAACGGCTACGCCGGACTCGCGGAGGTGGAGAACGGCTGGACCAATGTTTGCGGGCTGTTCCGGATCGACCGGTCGATCCGCGCGAACGGGACGGACCTGCTGCCAGCCTATCTGGAAGCGGGAGGAAACCGGCAACTCGCCGACGATTTAAGGAACAGCGAGTGGCGCGCCGAATCATTTTCCTCCACGGCGGGCTTCGAACTCGGCCGCCAGATTCCGGTGCCCGGCCTCCTTTGCTTGGGCGACGCGGAGAGCATGATTCCCCCGTTCACGGGAAACGGCATGTCGATGGCGTTCCAAGCGGCGGAGTGCGCGGTCGGGCCGCTCGTCGCATGGTCGCGGGGAGAACGCTCATGGCAAAACGCGATGAACACCGTGCGGGCGTCGGTGAATCACAAGTTCAAGCGCAGGCTGGCGGTTTCGAGCGTGCTGCATGCGGTTTTATTAGACGCTGGCGGGCGATCACTGCTCCAAAGCTTGGCCTCCGCCCGGCTGCTGCCATTCCAACCAATACTCGCCATGGTTCGTTAGAACTTCCTTTTCCCCGTCATGTATCTCCGCTCCCTCGCCACCGCCGTCCCGCCCCGCTCGTTCACCCAGAAGTCCTGCTGGGACGCGATGACCGGAGGAGATTTCCTGGCAACCCTCAAGCCGCGATCCGCCGCGCTGTTGGAGAAAATCCTCACGAACGGATCCTCGGGAATCGAACGGCGGAATCTGGCGCTGGATTCGATCGAGGAGTCGTTCGGCCACTGCGCCGAGAAACTCAACAACAGCTTCGAGCGTGAGGCACCGCCGCTGGCGAGCGCCGCGCTGCTGGATGCCTTGCAAAAATCCAGCCGGGTGGCGGCGGAGGTGGACGCGCTTTTCGTCTGCACCTGCACCGGCTACCTGTGCCCCGGCGTGAGCAGCCACGTGGCGGAACAAACGGGAATGCGGCACGATGTCTATCTGGCGGATCTCGTGGGGCTGGGTTGCGGCGCGGCAATCCCGACGATGCGAGCCGCCCAGGGATTTCTAGCAGCAAACCCGCAGGCGGTGGTCGCGACGGTGGCGGTGGAAATCTGTTCGTCGGCGTTTTTCGCCAATGACGACCCCGGCGTGCTGATCAGCCTCTGCCTGTTCGGAGATGGCGCGGCAGCGGCGATTTGGACAAGCGAAGGTGCCGACGGCGACTGGCAGGCGGGAAACTTCACCACCACCCATCGCCCGCAGGAACGTGAGAAAATCCGTTTCGTGAACTCGGCAGGAAAGCTGAAGAACCAACTGCATCGCGCGGTGCCCGGGCTGGCGGCGGAGGCGGTGGGCGGATTATTCGCACAGCGCACAGCCGATCCGGATCAAGTCCTCGCCCACTCCGGCGGACGCGATGTGATAGAGGCCCTGGAAAGCGTGCTGCCGTTCCAGCTAACTGAAACGCGCGAGGTCCTGCGGGATCACGGGAACATGAGCAGTCCCTCGGTGCTTTTCGCGCTGGAGCGGCGGCTGACGGCGGCCCGGACGGAGGACAGGAAGCTCTGGCTCACCGCGTTCGGTGCGGGATTTGCGGCGCATGCCTGCGAGCTGTGGCGGTGAATCACTTCTTCCGGATCTGCCAGATTTCGACGAGCTGGTTGCGCTCCGGGATGCGGCTGCTGAAGCGGTCGGTCTGGCCGAGATAGACGGCTTGCGTGAGTTGTCCGGGGCGCTTGACCGAGGAAATCAACTCGGCGGCAGCGGTCGCCCGATCGGACGAGAGCGTGCGGTTGCTATCCACGTTACCGGTTTCCGAGGCGTAGCCGATGGCGAGGATGAGGTCGCCATCCGGGATTTCCGCGACGAAATTGCGAATCGCATCCGTATCAGCCGGAACCAGCGCGCTGGAACCGGTGGCGAAGTTGAGAGTCTTTAGCACATTGGCACCCAGTTGCACGGCAAGACTGCTGTAGGCGGCGGAAATTTCCGAGTCCGGCTTGTTTTCTAGCTGGCGGAGATTGCGGAACAATTCCACGGCGGCGGGAAGAAGTTCGTTTTCGGAACTGGCGAAAAGTTTTGCTTTCGAGAGAGCACCTTGAAGTTCCTGGACGCGGGCTTCGAAGAATTCTTTGGCACGGAGCGTTTCTTCGAGCTGGCGTTTGAGATCGGCGTAATCGTCCGCCGAGATCCCGGAATTCTTCAGGCGGGATTCGTTGAGTTCGGCGGCGAGGGCATCGCGCTGGGCTTTGATGTCCGCCAGATCGCGGCGGAGAATGTCGGTGTCGGAGCCGTTGACCAAGGCGCGCTGGAGGTCGCCCTGGAGGCGGGTGATCTCAGCGGATAGGCTCTGGCGGAGTTTCTCGGCGCGGAGGATTTCGGCATTGTGGGCGGTGAGCTCGCTGTCTTTTTCCGCGAGCATTCTCTGATAGCTGGCGGCGAGCGCGACGAGCGTGTCGGCGTCCTTTTTCAAGCGGCCGGCGACTTCCTCGACGGACTCGGAATCCCCTTCGATGGGACGCAGCCCCATCGCGATGCGCTCGCGGTTATACTCGCTGCGCAGGGCGTTGGCTTCCGCCTGGAGCGCCGTGACGTCGGCAGCGCCCGACGAGGAAACCGAAGGGCCGTTTTTGAGCACCATGACGATGAGCACGCCCAACAAGGCGATGATCACGAACGCCAATACGGCTGCGGGCGGCAGGATGGATTTCGAGACCGTCCCGGCCTGGCCGGAAATCGGGCTTTCCGTTTCGGCGCTTGCTTGCTCGTGGTCTGGCGATTTCTCATCCGGCATGCCGGGAGGTTGCCCACCCCGCCCCACCACTGTCAACCCGCCGCTTCGTCAGCGCGCGGCGAGCAGGCGCAGGAAATCGGCGGGCTGGTCGAAAATGTAATCCGGCTCCGAGGCGGCGAGCGATTCGCGGGAATTGAAGCCCCAAGTGACTGCGGCCACGGGGATCCCAGCCTTTTGCGAGGCCTTCACGTCGCGCAACTCGTCGCCGATGTAGAGCATTTCCCCGGGCCGCAGCGAGAAGGTCTTGCGGATGGCTTTAAGGTGCTTGGACTTGCCGGTGAGCTTGGAGGTGGAGGAAATGAAGTCGAACTGGTCGCGCAGGCCGTGGGTCCGCAGGAACAGATCGACGTTGGCGGTGGTGTTGGAGGTGAGAACCCCGAAACTAACGACGTGGCGGCGCATCTCGACGAGCACATCGGCCATGCCATCGATGAGTTTCAGCGCGGTGATATTGCCGCGCATCATGCCGGTGCCTCGCGAAATGAGCGCGGGCACGCGACGCTTCGGGATGTCGAGGTGATCGAGCAACTCCTTGAGTGATAGATGGCGGAGTCCGTCGAGCTCGTGCTCTTCGACCTTGCGGATGCCGTAGTCGGGGGCGATGAGGTTGAAAATCCGGCGCGTCTCGCCAAGGGTGTCGGCGATGGTGCCGTCGAAATCAAAAACCAGTGTCTTATAGGTCATCGGTAAGCTGCTTAAAAACCACAAGGGCCCGTCTTAGACCAGCGGCAAATTCGGGTGGATGTCGCCGTCGAGCGGCGAGCTTTCGCCCGCAAGGTGCCGCAGCAACGCGGCGAAGGCGATCATCGCCGCGTTGTCGGTGCAGAGTGCGGGAGTCGCCACGGAGATTTCCAGTCCGGCACGGTCGGCGGCTTGTTGGAAAGCCGCGCGCAGGGCTTGGTTGAGGCTGACGCCGCCGGAGAGGGCGACGCGGCGGCGACCGGTTAGCTCTGCGGCGCGCAGGGTTTTCCGCACTAGGATCTCGATCACCGCCTGTTGGAACGAGGCGGCGAGATCGGCGACGGGCAGCTCGCCGGTCTGTTTTTGAAGGGTATAAAGCACTGCAGTTTTCAGGCCCGAGAATGAGAAGTCCAGATGCGGCTCGTGGAGCATCGAGCGCGGGAAATCATAGGCTTGCGGATCGCCGGCGCGGGCGGCCTTTTCAATCTCCGGTCCGCCCGGATACGCGAGCCCTAACATCTTACCCACCTTGTCGTAAGCCTCGCCCGCCGCGTCGTCGCGGGTGCCGCCGAGTTTCCGATAGCAGCCGGGGCCATCGACATCCAGCAGCAGCGTGTGACCGCCGGACACGATCAGCGCGACATGCGGCGGGACCGAGGTTTGATCGAGAAACGGCGAGAGCAGATGACCTTCGAGATGGTTGATCCCGAGAAACGGGCGCTTCGCCGCGCAGGCCATCCCCTTGGCCGCCGTGCTGCCGATCAGCAGCGAGGACGCCAGCCCCGGACCGGTGGTGGCGGCGAACGCGTCGATCTCGGCCATGCGGACCCCGGCGTCTAGCAGCGCCATTTCCACCAGCCCCCGCAGGTGCAGCGAGTGGTTGCGCGAGGCGAGTTCGGGCACCACGCCGCCGTGTTCGCGGTGGAGCGCGATCTGCGAGTTGATTTCCGAGGCGAGCACCTCCGTCCGCTGGCCGGGCTCGCCGCGGACGATCGCCACGGCGGTTTCATCGCAGGAAGATTCGATCGCCAGTAGGAGTGCCACGCGCGGATTCTTAGCGGAACCTCCGGCCAAAACCCGAGAAAAAAATCCGCGGCTCGCAATCATCAATCCTCCATCGTGTCGCCGACGATCTCCTCGGGATCGATGTCCACGCGCTCGTAGGAGGAAATCGCGGCGCGCACCATCGCTACCGCGCTCTCGTGCTCGTCGTGGATGACCTGGACTCCGAGCTCCCGCAGCCGCATGACTTCAGGGTAGTATTTCGCGCGGCCGAAAATGCAGATGCCGCCGTTTCGCTCGCGGACAAGCGGGACGGCGATGCAGGTCGCGTTCACCGAGGGAAAGGTGAAAGCCACCAGGCGCGCCCGCTCGATGCCCGCGAGGTCGAGCGCCTCGGCGTGGGTCGCATCCGCGAAAAGCACCGGCTGGCCCTCCTTTTTCAAGGCGCGGACGGTGTCGGAATTCAGCTCCATCACCAGCGTCTTCACGCCGCAGCGTTTCAGGGCAGCGTTGAGGGATTTTCCCACCGGACCATAACCGCAGATGATCGCGTGGTCGGAAATCTCCTTGATCGCTTTGACCGGAGTCATCGACCCCGGCCCCATCTTTTGGGTGCCGAGAATGCCCTTCATTTCCAGCCATTTCCCGAACGGCCGGGAGCCGCGCATCAAGGATGGCACCGCCGCCATCGTCACCGCCGTGCAGACTAACAACATTTGCTCGACGACCGGATCCAGCGGCCGGTAGCCGCCGGCTTTGCCGATCAGGACGAGCGAGAATTCCCCGGTGCTTGCCAGACTGCCCGCCGCAAGCAAGGCGGGACGCCCCGGCAGCTTGATCCATTTTAATACCCCGAAGACGATCCCGCTCTTCAGCACCAAAATGATCAGACTGCCTAGCAGCACCTGGTGCCAGTCCGACACGATCACCGAGACATCGATGAGCAAGCCGACGGAGATGAAGAAAATCGCCAGGAACAAATCCTTGAACGGCAGGATGTCCGATAGAATCCGGTGGCTGTAAATCGACTCGCTCACCACCAGCCCCGCCGCGAAAGCCCCGAGCGCGAGCGACAAATTCAGCGCGCCCCCGGCGAACGCAACCCCCGCGCACAACCCGATGACCGTCAGCGTGAACAACTCGCGGCTGCGGGTGCGCGCCACCGCGTTCAAGAGCGGCGTCAGTCCGTAGCGTCCTAGCAGCCAGGCTCCTGCCAGAAACAACCCGCCCTTCATCAAGGCCTCGCCGATCTGCCCCGTCACCGTCCCCTCGCCCCGGCCGTAAAGCGCCGGCATCACCAGGAAAAAAACGATTACCAGGATGTCCTGGAACAACGCGACTCCCAAACTCGCCCGCGCCCCGGGATTGTTCGTCTGCGCCAGATCCTGGAACGACATCATCGCCACCGCCGTCGAGCTCAGCGCCACCGCCACCCCCAGCACGATACTGTCCGCCACCGGAAATCCCCAGATCCGCGCCAGCATGCCGACGATCCCCGCCGTGATGCCGACTTGCAAGCCGCCGCCTATCAGCGCCGTCCGCCACAAGTGCTTGAGCTCGCCGAGCGAAAACTCGATGCCCAGCGTGAACATCAGCAGCACCACCCCGATTTCCGCGAAGTTGGTGATCACCGGATCGTCCTTATCCAGCCCGGTCGCCCACAGCAGCCCGAAGTTTCCGATCAGCACCCCACTCAGCACATACCCGACCAGCAGGCTTTGTTTAAACTTCACCAGCACCAGTGAAATCAGCACCGCCAGCGCCAGCACCAAGGTCAGCAAGGCGAACAGCGGCGAGATATTCGCCACCCCGCTCGCTAGAAAATGACCCTGAAAAAACATCCCCGTCAGAGTCCCGGTTTATCGGCGGATGGCAAAGAACAAAAGCACGCGCTGTTGCGCGGCAATCCTTTCCGACCGCTACATTCAAAGGAACGAAGAAGAGGAAGAACCCGTTTGCTCAAGGATTGATCCGCAGCCCCACCGCCTCCGCCAGCTGTCTTTGCCGATCATCGAAACTCCAGAAAGTCTTCGCGCCGATTTCCATCGCGCTGGCCACATGGAGAATATCCAAACTCCGCGACTTCATGACGGAACTATGACCGCGACTCAGCCCCATGGCCCGCCCGAAGACCCGCAGCCAATCCAGCTCCACTTCCAGCCAGGTGCCACTGCTTCGGAACGATTCCATCCTCCGCTGCGACGACATCCCTTCCACCTCGTTCATCCGCCCCATCCCAACAGCCAGGCGGATCGCGTTTCCCACCTCGAGTTCCAACAGCTTTGAAAAAACCAATTTCCGCCCACCTTCCACCATCATCGCAGTGGCGGAGTCGCTGTTCGAATCCCTCATCACCAACGAGATAAGGACGCTGGAATCGGCATAAACCATCACCAGCCGTAGCCCTCACGTTCTTCAAGCACGATGCTCTCGCCGACGTAAGGCATCGACTTCAAAAACTCCCGCTGCTCCTCCGCCCACGCCACCCAATCCACCTCGCGCTCGATTGGATTCTCCGGCTTATCCAGCGGCACCAGCTTGCCTACTTGCTTGCCGCGCTTGGTCAGGATGATTTGCTCACCCTTCTCCACCTCCTCCATCAACTTCGACAAGTGATGCTGGGCCTCCCGTATCGTCGCCGTTCTCATTGTTGACACTTGTGACGCACATGGCTCCCGCTGTCAAACTCCCATCCCACGGCGCGGAGCTTGCTTGATCCGCGCCTTCGGATGAAATTGCTGCCGCATGCCGCTCGTCCGCCACAGTCGTTTCACCGCCATCGATTTCGAATCGGCCGGCGCGTCGCGGGGGAAAACCGACAGCCCGGTCCAAGTCGGGCTCGCCACTTGGTCGGCGGAAACGGGGCACTCCGACGCGTTCGTCTCCTATCTTTTCACCGATCAACCGATCCAGTGGGCCGCGCGAAAAGTCCACGGCATCGGCCCGGAAAATCTGGCCGACGCCCCTTCCCTGCTGTTGCTGTGGCCGGAATTCAAACGCCGTCTCGCCGGCGCGGTCGTCGTCGCCCATGGCAAAGGCACGGAAAAACGCTTCCTGCGCGCCTTCCCCGGTCATGGTTTCGGGCCGTGGATCGACACGCTGCTGCTCGCCCGCGCCGCCTGGCCGGAACTGCCGGACCACTCGCTCGGCGCGCTTTGCGAAACGCACGGGCTGACAGAAACCATCCAGGCGCTGGTCCCCGCGAAGTCTTGGCACGACGCGCTTTTCGACTCCGTCGCCTCGCTCGTCCTGCTCGCCCATCTGGTGGAAGCCCACGCCCTGGCGGATCATCCGGTCGCGGCCTTATTGCAGCCCGACACCTCCGCCTGGCACAAAACCCGGAGAGTCTAACTTGCCTCATGAGAAAATTCCTCCAACTCCTCGCCATCGCGTCGATCACCAGCAGCTTCGCTTCCGCGAAAGAACCGGACGCCGATGCGGACGCAGCGCTCGTCCGCTCGTTGCTCGCTGAAAATCTATCCGATCGCACCTTCTCCTTCGCCACCGTCGCCGAGGCCTGTTCGGGGAAAAAAGTCCTGCCGCTTGATGACAGCCCCGCGCACCAGCGCGTCACCGCCGCCCTCGCCCGGGCCCTGACCGCCACCCTCGCCGAACTCAACCAACCCGACTCTCCCGTCCGCAAACTCCGCCGGATTAACGAGGCGTCGAAATTCTTCGAAGACGCCATCCACAAGCACCTCACCTCGATTCCCGGATTGAAATGCGATGTCCCCCCGACCCGTGCGGGCGGGCACCAGCGCGCCGGCTATCCGGACCTCCGCATCGCCGATCTGGAATCCAAACTCATCTTCTATCTGGACCCGAAACTCGTCGAACAAGGCTCAACCGAAAGCACCTTCCGCAGCTTCTACTTCGAACCGAAAATCGAAACCCTCAAGATCACCGACGACGCCGTGCACCTGCTCGTCGGCATCGAGCACGATGGCAAGGAACCGCTCTGGACCTTCACCGGCTGGCGGCTGGTCGATCTCTCGAAACTGCGCGTCCGGCTCAAAGCCGAGTTCCAAGCGACCAACGCCGGGCTTTACGAAAAAACCAAGCTTTCCCTCCCCGGTTCCGCTCGTTAGCTTCCCCTCTCATGACGCTACCACCCCGGCGCACCAGCGGCTCGACCGCGATGGATGACTACCTCGAACAGATCCTCCATCTGATCGAGGCGAAAGGCTACGCCCGCGCCGTGGACATCTCGAAAAACCTCGGCATTTCCCAAGCCAGCGTCACCAACATGCTCCAGCGCCTCGACGCCGAGGGCCTCGTCAACCACGAGAAATACCGCGGCACCGTCCTCACCGAGGAAGGCCACCGCATCGCCCTCGCCATTATCGAGCGCCACGAGACGCTCACCCGTTTCCTCCGCCTCTTCGGCATCGACGAGGAAACCATTTACAAGGACGTCGAGGGCATGGAGCACCACGTCTCGCGCCCCACGCTCAAGGTCATCCGCGCGGTGGCGGACGCGCTGGAGGCGGATCCAGCCTTGCTGGAACGAGTGAAAGTGGCGGCGACCACCGGTCGCCGCGAGTCACTCTGATCGCACGGACCGGCGACCTTGGTGAAGATAATTTCTCCGAACGAGTCCGAAGAAAGTGTCCCGGCTTTCTCAGCCGGGTGTCTGGGTTCCGCTCCCGACGGAGGCAGTCGGGACACATGGCGACCTCGGGACACGTAGCGTCCGGTGGTCGCCGTTACTCCGCTTCCCGCGCCGGCGGGCCGGTTTCGAAGCGCATCAGGTCGGCGATGAAAGTCAGCGGGATGCTGCCGGTCTCGCCGTTCCGGTTCTTTGCTAACACCAGCTCGGCTTTGCCCGCTTCCGCTTCGCGTTCCTCGTCGTTCTCGGCGTAGTAGGCGGTCCGATAGAGCAGGCCGACCATGTCGGCGTCCTGCTCGATGGAGCCGGATTCGCGGAGGTCGGACATCCGCGGCACGCCGAGGCTTTTGCCGGCGCGGCTTTCCGGGCCACGGTTGAGCTGAGCGAGGATGCAAATCGGGATGCCGAGCTCTTTCGCAAGCCCCTTGATGCCGGCTGAAATCTCGGCGATTTCCCGCTCGCGCGAGCTTTCCGCCTGCTTGGTCCGGGATTTCATCAGCTGGAGATAGTCGATCGCGATGAACTGGATGCCCTCGTCGCGCTTCTTGCGGCGGGCTTTCGCGCGCAGTTCATTGATAGAAATGCCGGCCGTGTCGTCGATAAACAACTTGGCTCCTGAAGTTTCAAGCGCCGCCCGCTGGATCCGCTGGAGGTCACTCTTGGTCGGCGTGTAGCCGCGGGAGAGTTGACTCATCGCGAACTTCGCCCTCGCGAAAACGAGCCGCTGCACCAGCTGGAACGCGCTCATTTCGCAGGAAAACACCATCGACGGCTTCCCTTGATCGAGACAGATATGCTCGACCATATTCATCATGAACGAGGTCTTGCCCATCGATGGACGGGCGGCGACGACGAACATTTCCCCCTCCTTCAGGCCGCTGCACATGCGGTCGAGTTCTTCAAATCCGGTAGAAATCCCCTGCGCGTCTTTTTCACCAGCGAGCCGCGCTTGAAACTTCTCGATGACGTCGTGAACCGCCTGCTTGATCGTCTGTGCCTTGTTCGTCTCCGAGCCTTCGCGGATGGCGAGCATTTTGGTTTCCACCGAGTCGAGCAGCGCGGCGACCTCGTCCGGCGCATCGTAGGCCTGGGCGATCGCTTCGTTAGAATTTTGGATGATCGAGCGCAGGACGAACTTGTCCTTCACGTGCTGGAGATGGTGGTGGAAATGCCCTCGGCTCGGCGCGTAGGTGTAAAGATCCGTCAGCGAGGACGGGCCGCCGACGCGGTCGAGCAGGCCGCGGTCGAGCAGGCGCTGCACCAGTGAGACGAGCTCGACTTCATTTCCCGCCTCGAATAGCTCGATGAGAAATCCGAACAAGGTCGCGTGTGACGGCAGATAGAAATGCTCCTGTGTGAGCTTTTCCTCGATGGCCACGCCGATGTATTCCTGCGGGTCCTGGAGCATCGAGGACAGCAAACTTTTCTCCGGCCCGAGCGCGTGCGGCAGGGCGCGGGTGACGTCTTCCACCGCCGTGGCTCCTTGTTGGAGGTCTGCGGTTTTGCGGAAAGCGGGTGCGGGTTTGGTTTCGACTGCCATGAGCGGGTGCGCAAGATGGCAGCAATCCGCCGGCAAGGTCAATCTTGGCAGGTTGCGAACAACCGGTGAACAACCGTGAATAATGCTCCAATCCATTAATTTTCAATCCACGGGAACTCGGAGATGGTGCGAAATTGGTTCAGGAGCGGCGCAACACGTCTCGGCTGAGCCTTTGCATGCAGGGCTGTGAGTTCGTGGCGGACTTGATTTCAGAAAACGGCTTCGAGCAGTTTTACGATTTGAAGCAGGGGGGCTGGCGGTGGCTCCGGTGCGGAGCCGACCGTTCGAGGAGCACCATTTTTCCTGGCTGCCGGCGACTGGCTGACGGGCGCGCAGGCGATGATTTCGGAGTTCGTGGTTTCCTGCCCGTGCGCGCTGGGCGTAGCGATCCCGCTGGCGGACGATCTGGCGGCGGCGGCGATGGAGCGCCTCGGACTTTTACACGCTCGGCGCGGGGCTGGAATTCCTCCCCCGCTTGCTGGATACCGCCGCCGCGCGGGCGAATGCGGTGCGGACCGCCTTCGGTTTCGCCCTGCTCTACAATCTGACGACCGTGGCGTTTTCCAGCGCCGGAAAAATGAGTCCGCTGCTCGTTGCGGTGCTGATGCCGATGAGCTCGATCGTGTCGATTTTGATCATCGCAACGATTTCAAGGGGTCGATACAGGAACAAGGGTTGAACTCTGGGGGAAACCTTCCTAGCCTTGGCCAGTTTTCCTCCAACGAGTTCATGCCAGCCAACTATTCAGCCCGTCAGGAGTTCGAAACCACTTTGCTTCAACGGATCGCCAGCTCGGAGCGATTCAAGATTTATCAGGACGCGTTCCGCACGGCGACAGGACTTCCGTTGCGGCTTGTTTCCGCAGATCTGGACAACTGGTGCCTCGACGACCAGGCCATCAACCGGAGTCCGTTTTGCGAAGCTCTCAACCTTTGCAACAGCGCCCGCGGAGCCTGTTTGGAAACCAACCGACGCCTGATGCAAGAGGCGGAAGTCAGCGGACCGACCACCTGCCATTGCTTCGCCGGCCTCTGCGCGACTGCCATACCGATCAAGATGGGGGCCTCGGTGATCGGCCAAGTCGCCCGCCAAGCGGGGCTCAGCGAATCCCACTTCTGCCGGCTTTTCAAAGACTCCTCCGGCCTGACGCTCACCGATTACGTCAACCGCTGCCGGATCGACTGGGCAAAACGCGAGCAGCTCAAACCCGAAGCGCGGATCTCGGAAATCGCGTTTCTCGTCGGCTATCAGTCACTTTCACAATTCAACCGCAGCTTCGTCCGGATCGTCGGCACCTCGCCGACCCTCTATCGGAGGGACCGTCTGGAGCGCGCCGCTTCGTGACGCTTGGTTTTCGTGATTGCCGCACGCGAGCATCGCTTTACATTTTCAGGCACACTCAAATTCATGGAAGATCGCTACGAAATCCGCGGAAAAATCGGTCAGGGGGGACTTGGCGCGGTTTACCGGGGATATGACACCCGGATGAATCGGGAAGTCGCGATCAAGCGGATTTCCATCAACACCGGAGATCCTGAACTGCAGGAGGAATCCACCCGCCAGCTGATCAAGGAGGCAGGCGCGCTCGCCTCGCTCCAGCACCCTAACATCGTCACCGTTTATGACGTCGGCGCGGACGCTGACGGTCCATACGTCGTCATGGAGTTGATCAGCGGAAAGACCCTCGACGAGCTCATCGAGCGGGCACCGCTCACCTGGCCCGACTTCCGCGAACTTGCCGTCCAGACTCTGGAAGCCCTCATCGCCGCCCAGGAACTCGGCCTGATCCACAGCGACATCAAGCCCTCGAACCTGATGCTCACCTGGCTCCCGTCGGGGAGATTCCAGATGAAAATCGTGGATTTCGGCCTGGCGACCTTGACCCATTCCCAATCGCTGGAGGACTTGCAGGAAATCGAATCGGTCTTCGGCTCGATCTTTTTCATGGCACCCGAGCAGTTCGAGCGAATTCCCCTCGATGCCAGGTCGGACCTCTACGCGATGGGCTGCGTTTACTATCAGTCACTGACCGGCAAGTATCCCTTCAATGGATCAACCGGCCACGAAGTGATGGTCGCCCACCTCCATCATCGGGTCGTTCCGCTTCAGGAAATCCGCTCGGATGTTCCCGTCTGGGTCTGTGACTGGATCATGTGGCTCATTAACCGGATGCCGGTCGATCGCCCCGAATCGGCGAGAGACGCCCTGCTGGTGTTTTTAAAGAACGACAAAAATCCCAATCCCACGATGAGCCTCGGGACCGCCAAGCCCGCGGTCCCGGCCGGCCCCCGCCGCCGCATGGCGCCTCCCGGCTACGTCGCGCCTGTGATCGAGCCAAAGCCCGTCGAACCTGAGCCGGCTCCCGCTCCCGAGCCGCCCCAAGTCATCACCGCGCCCCAACCGTTGCTGCCGCCCGAGGGTTCGAAACCCAGCATTTACACGTCCTCACACGAAATTCCGGACGTCCTGCCGCCCACCCCGACGTCCAGCCACCATGTCCTGCCGGCAAGACCTTACGTCCCCACCCACATTCCCAAAAAGTCCGGCAAAGGCTTGAAAATCGCCATCGCGGCAGGCTCGCTCGTCGTCATCGCCGTCATCGGCTTCTTCCTCTCCAAACGGATCAAGCAAAGCAAAGCCAGCCAGCGCTATCAGGTCATGCTCGTCGAGGCGGCGGCGGACGGGACCACCGAAATTGCGATGACTGGCGCGGAGTTCAACCGTTTCCTCGAAGCCGCGGCCAATGCCGATACCGAGGAAATGCAGCAAAACATCTTCAAAGCGCTCGCTCTGGCAAAAGCCAGTGACGGCAGCGACATCGACGCAAGTCTCACCGAATTCGCCACCACCAGCACGCAAATCCTCCCCGAAGTCCGCGAAGCGATGATCCTCGAAGTGCTCGCGAAACGCGTCAACAACTCGATGGCTCCCGCGTTGCTAGAATTCGCGCGCACCTCGCCGGACGCCCGCTCCGCCGTCGCCGCGATCCAAGTCCTCCGCACTGCCGCGGGCGACGCTCAGTTCGAGTCCTTGCTAACCGTCGTCCAGTTCAGCCCCAATGCCGAGCTCCGGAAGGCTGCCGAGGACGCGGCCACAGCCATCCTCAAGAAGAGCAACAAGCGCGGTGATTTAGCCAAGCTCGTTGCCAAAGCACTGGACGCCACCTCCGACAAAAAGACTCGCGAACCTCTGCTCCGCCTGCAGGCCGCCGGAGGCTAACACCACCGCTTCAGCGGGGTGAATACACCACCACCGGCCCCACGCCGGCACCCTGCACCCGCCGCAGTTTTCCCACCGCTTTTCGCAACGCGTCAGCCGCGGCCACCGCTTCCTCCAGCGTGTTGAGTCGGGAGAAACTGATCCGCAAACTGCTTTTTGCCCGCGCTTCGGGGATGCCCATCGCGAGTTGCACATGGGAAGGCCGCTGCTTGCCGGTCATGCAGGCGGACCCTGCGGAACACGCGACTCCCGCTTCATCGAGAAGAATCAGCAGCCCCGCCGCATCGCATTGATCGAACGAAAGATGGCTGGTGTTAGGAAGCCGGTGACCGGAATCACCGTTGACCGTGACTCCGGAAATTTCCGCCAGTACCTTCGCCTCGAACGCGTCGCGCATCGCGCCGACGGATTCCTTTGCAGCCCCTAACATCCACGCTGCGGCGGCTCCCATGCCGACGATGCCCGCCGTATTTTCCGTGCCGCTGCGCCGCCCCGCCTCCTGCCCGCCGCCGTGAAGAAGCGGCGTGAAACGCAAACCCTCGCGCACGTAAAGCGCGCCCACGCCCTTCGGCCCGTGAAATTTATGCGCCGAGATGGAAAGTAGGTCCACGCCCAGCTCCCGCACGTTCAAAGGAATTTTTCCCGCTGCCTGGACCGCGTCGGAATGCACCGCCACTCCCCGCTCGCGGCCCAGTGCAGCGGCCTCGCGCAGCGGTTGGATGACGCCGGTTTCATTGTTAGCCGCCATCAGAGAAACAAAGGCGGCTCCGTCCAAGGCCCGCGCGAACGCCTCCATTTCCAATCGTCCGCCGGAGTCCACCGGCACCCGTACCCCGCCTCTCGTTAGAGTTTCCACGAACCGCAACACGGCGCTGTGCTCGATGGCGGAAACCACCGCCGTCCCCTGCCCCGTCAAGCGGTCCAGCGAGTGAAGCGCGGTGTTCACGCTCTCCGTGCCGCCGCCGGTGAAGACGATTTCCCCCGGCTGCGCGCCGATCAGTTCCGCCACCTGCCCGCGGGCCTGGTCAATCGCGCGCCGCGCCAGTTTCGCCGCCGCATAACTGCCCGATGGATTCGCGAACCCGTCCCGCAACCACGGCAACATCGCCTCCAACACTTCCGGCGGAAGCGGTGTGGTCGCGTTGGAATCCAGATAAATCACGGCCGCAGCATCCTTCCCCGCAGCCCCGATATCAACCCGGAAAACCGCCCAGCTCAGAACCGTCCCGCCGCGCGGAAACCTGCCACCATCTCTTGGGTGTGGCGCAACAACATGTCACCCCAGGTCGCCGCATGACGCAGCCACTCCATCGCGAACTCCTTGCTATTCTGCCACGGAGAATCCCCGGCCACGCACAGCAGGCCGGCCAGCACCAGCAGGTTCGCCAGATAGATCACCACCAGCGAGAGGAAGGTGCCGTTCTCCTTCAAATCCGGCTGGTCGCGCGGGATCATCCACAAAGTCCAGACCATGTGGAAGGTCCACGTGATGCCCATGACTGCGTAAAGCAGACGGTCCCATTCCTGCGAAAGCCCGGCGAAATACCGCACCACCGCGTAAAGCACCGCACACACCACCGACCAGAACGGCACGAAATATGGCGACAGCGCGATGATCAGGTTCGTCTTGTTCGTCGTGATGTAACCACCACTCGTGCTGACGTGGAAGTCCGTCACCTTCCCCCGATACAGCACCACGAACAGCGCGTGCGTCAGCTCATGGCCGAGCACGTAAAGATAGAGGAAGAACGACTGCAACAAGCCCGACCAGAACCACCCGACCATCACCAGCGCGCCCGTCGCGAAATACCAGAACTCCGCCGTTTTCCAAAAATCCTGATCCACTGCGGCCTGCGAAAATCTCGATAGAAACGTCCAGCTCGTCACCCAGCACAGCGGCAGGAGCATCAACGCCAGACTCCACCGCATCAGCCGTTTCAACCACTCGGCGGACTCCATCCCGTCGTCGAACTCGGCCTCGGCGACCGCCGCCCACACGAACTTCTCGCCACGCTTCCCATTCCGCCGATTCGCCTGCTCGTGAGCTCGCCGGTTCGCCGAGCTCAACACCTCCGCAAACGAAATCCGCGTCCGCCGCTGATTTTTCAACGGGCGGCTGGCAGAGGATTTGGGGCGGCGCTTTTTCACGGGGCGGGATGCAGTCCCGGAAATTATTTCGTAGTTCTTAACAAATCAAGCCAGATTCCCGTCAATTCCGCCTCAAATTAGACCTCGGCGGATTAACCGACCTGCTGTCAATTCAGTTCGCTTATTCACCCCCGTGGACATCATGAACATCATTACTCATTTTATAAAAAGTATGCCTCCTCTACTAGCGGCGATCCTTTATTTTTAAAAGAGTGCCGCCGGCCGGACTCGAACCGGCACGCCATTGCTGACAACAGATTTTAAGTCTGGGGTGTCTACCATTCCACCACGGCGGCATTTCCGCAGCTCCAAATGGCGGCTGCGGGGCGCAGTAACGCTTAATCCCGGTCCGCCGTCTAGCTCGGCTTTTCAGCAGCGGAATTTTTCTCCCGCCTCACGCGCTGAGGTCGGCCGCGACCTCGCCGGCGGCGCGTTCGCCGGTTTCCACCGCGCCTTCGAGATAGCCTTGCGCGTCGATGGAGGTGTGCTCGCCGCAGAAGTGCGCGTTGCCTTCCTGCGCGCCTTCAATACCCGCAAAACGGGTGTATTGCCCCACCTGCCAGAACGAATAACTGCCTCGGGTGAATGGGTCGCCGGGCCAGAAATCAACCGTTGCCCGGCCGTTCCATGCCGCGCCCAAGCCGGGCAGCACCGGACCGATCTGTTTGAGAAATTGCGCCGCTTGCGAGGCCGGAGTGCCGCTGCCGAAGGTGTTGGCCTTGTCGCCGCCGGTGTAATTCACCAGGATGCCCGCCCTGCCGGCCTGGCCGCGGGTGACCTCCCATGTCGCCTGATAGCCGGTGTCGGCGTAGGTGTCGCCGTTGTTGCCCAGAGCATTCCAGTGACGGCTGCTGAACTGGCCGGGACTGTTATAGCCGAGGAGATAGAGCAAACTCAGCGCGCTCTGCCGCGGCGTTCGCGGCACGGGACAACATTTGGGCAAGGGGGGTATGAGCCATGGTGTTTTGGGGAAAGAGTCGGCAAGCTATCAAAGCCCAAAGCTTCTTCAAGCAGCAAACGCCCCGGATGAGCATCACGAGTTCACGAAAATCCGAACAAACTGCTCGATTCCCCCGCGGTGTTCGTCTCTAAATCGCCGTCCATGTCTGCACGCACCGGCATTCTCCTCGTCGTTTCGGGTCCTTCGGGATCGGGAAAAACCACGCTTTGCAGGCAACTGGCCGACTCCGGCGAGGTGCGCTACTCGATTTCCTGCACCACCCGCCCGCCACGACCGGGTGAGGAAAACGGCAAGGACTATCACTTCCTGTCGCGGGAGGATTTCCAGCAGCGTCTCGACGCCGGCGATTTCCTCGAACACGCCGTGGTGCATGGAAACCTTTACGGCTCGCTCAAATCCGAGGTGATTTCCCACCTCCAGGCCGGCACCGACGTGGTGATGGACATCGACATCCAGGGCGCGCAGCAAGTTAGAAGCTGCGAGGACAGCGACATCCAGCGCGCGTTCGTGGACCTGTTCGTGATGCCTCCGAGCGAGGCCGAGCTTTACCAACGGCTTGCGGGCCGCGGCACCGACAGCGCGGAAACCATCGCCCTTCGGATGACTAACGCGCTTGAGGAAATCCAGCATTGGCGGCGATACACCTACCGCCTGCTTTCCTCGACCCGCGAGCAGGACCGGGCGAATTTCCATGCCCTGCTCGCCGCGGAGCGGCTGCGGGTTTCGCGAATCCCGCAATCCTGAGGCTTGCCCGATAGACGGGCGGCGACCTCAGATACTAGCAGCGCCGAAGTATGGAACGAGCGCGTCCGGGATGCGGATGGAACCGTCGGGTTGCTGGCATTGTTCGAGCAGTGCCACGTAAAGACGCGGCAGCGCGGTGCCGGAACCGTTGAGCGTGTAAGGGAAACGGTTTTTCCCCTCGACGTCCTTGAAACGGAGTTTCATGCGGCGCGCCTGATAGTCGCCGAAGCACGAGCAGCTCGAAACTTCGAGATATTTGCCGTGGCCGGGCGCCCAGACTTCGATGTCGTAGGTCTTCGCGGAGGAGAAACCGATGTCGCCGGTGCAGAGCTCGATGGTCCGGTAGTGGAGGCCGAGTTTCTGCAAAATCGATTCCGCGTGGGCGGTGAGTTGCTCCAGGACCTCGAAGCCTTGGTCAGGGTGGACGATCTGGACGAGCTCGACCTTGTCGAACTGGTGCATGCGGATGATGCCCTTGTTGTCGCGCCCGGCGGACCCGGCCTCGCGGCGGAAGCACGGGGTGTAGGCGACCATTCGGATCGGCAAATCGCTTTCGGATAGGAGCGTGTCCCGATAGAGATTGGTGACGGGAACCTCGGCGGTGGGCGCGAGGAAAAGGCTATTGACGCCGTTCTCGTCGGCGTCGGTGCCATACATGTCGTCCTCGAATTTCGGCAGCTGGCCGGTGCCTTCCATGCACTCGCGCTTGACGAGGTGCGGGACGTTGACTTCCTCGTAACCGTTAGCCGTCTGGGTATCGAGGAGGAAATTGATCAGCGCGCGTTCGAGGCGGGCGCCTTTCCCCCGATAGACGACGAAGCCGGAGCCGGCGGTGCGGATGCCGTCGTCCCAGTTGATCAGGCCGTGCTTGAGAGCGAGCTCGACGTGGTCCTTCGGCTCGGCGAGAGCGGGCTTGGTCCCCCACTCGCGGACGACCGGGTTGGCCGTCTCATCAGAGCCGATCGGGCAGGCTTCGTGAGTGAGATTCGGGATGTTGAGCAGCAAGTCGTTCTGCTCGGCGGCGGCGTCTTCCGACTTCACGTCGAGCGCGGTGATCTGCTCGTTGATCGCGCGGACCTCGGCTTCGATGGTGGAGGTGTCCTGGCCCTGGGCTTTGAGCGCGCCGATTTGTTTGGAAATCGTCTTCCGCGAGTTCTGGAGCTGTTGCTTGGAAGTCTCCGCGGCGCGGCGGGCTTCGTCGCAGGCGAGCACGTCATCGACGAGTTTCCAATGATCACCGCCGCGGGCTTTGAGGCGGTCTTGAACGGCGGCGGGGTTGTCGCGGATGACGCGGATATCGAGCATGGCGGCGAGACTCTCACGGGCGATGGGGTGGAGAATCAACCGAATTTTCAATGAATCCGGGATATCACTCGATGACTGGCAGCCCGCCGAAATTGATCCTGCGCAAAAATCCGCCAGGCCCGAACAATTCTGCCAGGGTTCCCCCATTAGGGAAATACCAAGGGAGGCTTTCCTAACAGGCTTGTACACCGTATTTTGTGCCTTCAGTCTTCCTGAATGCCAAGAAATCCCAACAAAACCGACTATTCCCAAGGCTTTCCCGAAGGCTTCGATGTCTTCGCGTCCATCAAGGACCCGCGCGACGGCGGGCACACTCTTCACCATTTCGGCGAAATCC
>CAMDLP010000039.1 GCA_945901795.1 Akkermansia muciniphila
CGGTATGAAGTGGCGAAGTTGTGGCGTAGGTGGCTACAGCGGCGCAACCGAAGCAGCAGCCCGAACTGGGAACAGTTCCAGGGCATGTCGCGTGTTTTCCCCTTATTTTCTGCTCGCATCCTACACTCCAAAATGCAATGAAACCACAACCCCGAGGAACCGGATGCGTTAATTGCGCTCGTCCGGATCAGTGGGGGGCGTCGTCCGGCCTTCGGGCCGGGCGGCCCTATCCCGGAAGCAGCCACGAGGTCAAACTTGTGGGCCAGACACAACACACTAAAAACGAAGAAAAGAAGAACCAATGAGAGCAATTCAGTCGATCTGCCTGATGTTTATGATGATGCTGGTTTCGTATGCGGCACCCGCCGCCGAATCTGGTTCGACCACCCTCACGGGCGAGGGCTGGACCATTGAAACGCAGGGCGACCGCGGCCGCCTCACGATCAAGCACGAACGCCTCGGGACGATCCTGCGCGACGTGTGCCTGAATCTCGAGGCGAACGGGGCCGTGCAGGAGATGCCACAATGGAAAGCGGAGGTCACCGGTCCTTTGGTGCACACCTCCTCGTCGCGTGGGGAGACGAAACAATGGACGCCGGAGAGCGGGATTACCGGCCGCCTGCTGGTGAGAACCGCGCAGCCTCCCAGCACTTGGATTTTCGAGCCGACCCGTGAATGCCTGAAGATTTCCAGCACGGCGCCAGGGGCGGTCTTGACCGGGCTGGCGCCGGTTTCGAAGGCGCGCGGACTGGCCCGGCTGTTGGATGCCGAAGGAACTCCCGTGATCTGGCAGGGGACGGGCGAGTGCGCCGGGACCTTTGGCGGAGATTATACCCGAAACACTTCATTCCTGCCGCGGGAAAACCCGGAGTGCATGTATTTCGCCTTGGGACAGGTAAGCGGATCGGTATTTCACAACTTGTTCGACCAGAAAACCGACACGGCCATCCGTTTCACTCCCCAGACTCGTTTCTCGGCAGTGGGCGCCGACGTGGAGCAACTGGACTTCAGGATGGCGCTTCCGGGACCGGGTTCGATCAGGCTTGTTCCTGACTACTATACGAAAGTCCTCGGACTGCCGCGGTATGTCCCGATGGACACCTCCGTCTTCGACCGTGCGCCCATGGTGTGGTGCAGTTGGTCCAGCTACTTTGCTGACGCTACGGAAGCGGATGTCGTGAAGAATGTTGACTGGCTGGCTGAACATCTTCGGCCCTACGGTTTTCAAAACGTGACGATTGATGACGGCTACGATCGCATCCCGGGAAAGTTCGGTCCGGAGGGGCATAACTGGATCGATCAATGGGACAAGAAGAAGTATCCGAAAGGACCGCAATGGATCGCCAACTATATCAAGTCGAAAGGACTGCGGCCCGGCTTGTGGCTGGTGCCCAATGGCTACGCGGGCGCAGTCAAAGACCATCCCGACTGGTACCTGCGTGACAGCCAAGACCGTTTCATCCGCGATTACAACACTCCGGTGCTGGACTCGAGTCACCCCGAGGCAATGGAATTCCTCAAAAAAATGTTCGGCACATTGGGAAGCTGGGGATTCGAATATTACAAATTCGACGGTGAGTTCTCACTGCCGAAATACCATCCCAAGGTGGACCTGACCCGCCTTCATGACAAGACTGCGGATCCGCTGGAGACATACCGGCGGCGGCTGGCAATCATCCGGGAGGCGGTCGGGCCGGGGGTATTCGTCGAAGGCTGTCCTGCCGGCACCCCGCTCGACGGCATCGGATATTTCAATGCCTATTTCGCCGGGCAGGACGTCTACAACAATTGGCATGGCATGCACATGATGTTCGACTCGATCAATGCCAACGCCTTTCTGAATCGAATGGTCGTCTATCTGATGCCGGGCGAGACCATGGAACTCTGCGCGCCCATGAGCGTCGAGGAGGCCAAGCGCACGCTTTCCCCGAGCGCCATCGGGAACGCACGGTCGCGCGAAGAGCCGATGATCGGCTTCGGCGTCACGACCGCCCAAGCCCGCACGGTCCTCAGCGTGGTCGCGCTTAGCGGCGTGTCATATCCCCTGGGCGATGTGATGTCCGAAGTGCCGCTGGATCGTCTGCCGCTGCTCCAGCGCACCCTGCCGACGATGCCGATCGCTCCCATGGATCTCTTCAGCCGGGGCTCCGATGCGGACTGGGCTTGTTTCAAAAACGTCCGCGCCGACGACTACGTCCACCACTACCCTGAGGTTCTGGACTTGAAGGTGGCCGGGAAATCAGGAACCTATGATGTGGTGGCGCTGCCGAATTGGCGGTCAGCCACGGCAACGAAAGACTTGTCGCTCAGCCGCCAGCTCGGGCTTGAGCCCGGTGAGAAATACGTCGTCTTCGATTTCTGGAATCAGGCGTTGCTGGGCGTGGTATCCGACCGGCTCTCCGTTGAGGTCAAAGGACACGATACCCGGGTGCTGCTGGTGCATCGCTTGTTGAGTCGCCCGCAGTTGATCGGGACCTCGCGGCATATAACCGGTGCCTACTCCATCGAGGACCTTACTTGGAACGAGAAGACCAATACCCTGCAAGGTCGATCTGAAACCGTTCCGGGGGCTGACTACACGCTCTTCCTCCACCTCCCGCCGGGCACCCCGCCGACTGTGAATGCGACGGCCACGGCCGGCGGCAACCCGCTTACGGTCAGGCAGGAAAGGACAGGGGACCTCTTGTCGGTGACTTTCAAGAGCCAGCAGTCTCCAGTTGTCTGGCAGGCCAGATTTTTTGGAGAAAAGAAACCATAAAATCAAGGCTGTCCGTGGAATTCCGGTGGAGGGCGTTTGCTTCACGCATAAACGCACCCAACCTTCACCCACGCTTTCATTTTCTTTATGCATTCATCAATTGGATTCAGTGACAATCGACGATTTCGACTTCATGGGTTCAACCTCCAGCAAGTGGATTCCAGACCCGCCTGAAGCCGCAGTCGCGGAAGTCCTTTTCGTTGACGGTGGCGAACTCGGTGAGCGAGAGTTCCCGCTGTGCCGCGAAGGCTGAGGCGGAGCCAGAAGCCGGGAGAGCTTGGGTTTTAAAAATGGGAACTTGGGCGGCTTTTCACAACGCAGGGCATGGATGGATTTCAGCAAGGGCGGATTTCATGGACGCCTTGGCGGTTTGCTGGTCGTGGTGGGATTGGAGATTGAGCCACACATCGGCGGGCCAGCCGAAGTAGCGTTCGAGGCGCAAGGCGGTGTCCACGGTGAGAGAGCGCTTGCCCTTCACGATCTCGTTGATGCGCCGGGGCGGGACGCCAATGTCCTTGGCGACGCGGTATTCCGAGAGGCCAAGGGGAATCAGGAAATCCTCGCGGAGAACCTCGCCAGGATGAATGGGTGCGTGCGTTTTCATGTTGGATTCAGTGGTAATCGACGATTTCGACTTCATGGGGTCCGTCCGTTTTCCAGCGGAAGCAGACGCGCCATTGGTCATTGATGCGGATGGAGTGTTGGCCTTTCCGGTTGCCCTTGAGCGCTTCGAGGCGATTGCCGGGCGGGACAGCGAGATGGTTGAGTTCGGTGACGGCGTGAACTTGGGCGAGTTTCCGCAGGGCGACGCGTTGGATGTCCGGCGGTAACGACCGAGTTTTCCGTTCTTCGAAGAAGAGGGCGGTTTGCCTGCAAGCGAAGGAGCGAATCATCAAGTCAACGCGATAGTAACGTGCGGCGTTAAGCTGTCAAGATGGAGTTTCATGCCGACTCACATTGCTCCATCTTCTAAGATGGGGATTTCGACATTTCCCATTCGCTCCAAAGCCGCGACGGATCGGTCCCATTTCCCGCTTCAGGAAATGGGGGCGATGAGGTGGTGTCAATTCCCCACTGGGTCATGACCGCGCAGTCATGTGACACGCGATCTCCGCGATACCCGGCAGCGGCATTTCGCGGCAGTCTGATCTCCTTCGCAAAACCATCATGAACCACATCACCACCACCGACCCCGCTCTGCCTGATTCCGATCTCTTCGCCGTCATCCGCCTTCGAATTGCCTTGGTGCTACGATGCGTGGACAACTTGTTTTCCCTGATCTGCAAGGGTGTGTTGTTACTGCTCCCAGTCCTGTTTGCGGTGGCGCATGTGCCGGCGGATGAGGCGGTGTGGAATTTTGCGACGGGTGAAACGTTCAGTCCGGTGTTCAACGTGGTGAGTTCCTATTTCAAGACCCTGCGCTCCTCGTGGATTCACCAACATGGAATCGGTGGTGCCCAAGTGCTGATCATTCTCACGATGAAATTTGAACCACCCTTTGGCCGCTCTATCCCTGACATCACGACCGCCCCGCCGTTCGGTCGGAGTCCGGATGGGCAATGGATTGTATCGGCAGCGGATTTGCCGATACTCCCGATCCCGAAGCATGCGGTGGTGACGAAGGACTTCATCGAATTCGACGGCTGGGTGTTTCCACTTTCGTATGTCACGAAGAGTCTGCTGGTCTGGCTGCAGCAGTCGTTTCTGCGGTGGTTGAAAGAAGATGACAGCGAGAAGAACAAGGAGTGGATCAATCGCCTCGTTGAAGCGTTTCAAGACGCGCTGGCGGGGTAGCTTTGAATCGGCGGCAATAAATCGTTAGTGAGCGAGCCGCCGCTCACGGCTTCAACTCTGGAGTCCGACTCCCGCGAAGCAGCCGTTGACTTTCCGTGCGCAACTTCCGATTTGCCACAGGGTTTACCGCTCATGCTCCCACAAGCTGAAGAAACCTGGACGATTTTCGAAGCGGCGCACCTTCTCAACCGCGCGGGATTCGGTGGTAGCCCGGCGGAAATCAAATCGTTCCACGCACTCGGGCGGGCGAAGGCCGTGGACTCCTTGATCGCTCCGACCGAGCCGCTGGATGCGTTTCCGCTGCCGGCATGGAGCACCGATGAGCAAGCCCTCGCCGATATGCGCGAACGCCGCCAATTATTCCGAAACAGCCGGAAGTCCATGGAGGGACTCTCCCCCGAGCAGGCGGAAATGGCGAAGCGCGAGGCATTTAAAAAAATCCAGCAGGAAAACCGCCAGCAAGCCCTCGAAGGCCAGGCTTGGTGGTTCCGCCGGATGCTCAAAACACAGGCGCCGCTGCGCGAGAAAATGACGCTCTTCTGGCATGACCACTTCGCCACCTCGATCCAAAAGGTGAAACAACCGGTGTTCATGATGCGCCAGAACCAACTGTTCCGCCGGAGTGCTTTCGGAAGTTTCAAGGATCTCACCCAGTCCATCCTGATGGACCCGGCGATGATGCTCTATCTCGACACGCAAAGCTCTAAAAAAGACATGCCTAACGAAAACTTCGCCCGCGAGGTGATGGAGCTTTTCACCCTCGGCGAGGGCAACTACACCGAGCAGGACATCCGCGAGGCCGCCCGGGCGTTCACCGGTTACTATCTGAATCCAGGCGAGGGAAAAGTCAGTCGCAACACGCGCCAATGGGACTCATCTGACAAAACCATCTTCGGCAAGACCGGCCCGTTCACCGGCAAGGACGTGATCAACCTCATCTTCGAAAAAAAGCAGCCAGCCCGCTTCATGGCGAAAAAACTCTGGGAGTTCTTCGTTTATGAAAACCCCTCGGAGCCCGCGCTCGACGTCCTGACAGAAAGCTTCCTGAAAGCGGATTTCCAGACCGCGCCTTTGTTGCGGGAAATTTTCCGATCCAAGGAATTCTACTCCGAGGCCGCCATCCGCTCGCAGATTAAATCCCCGATCCAGTATCTCATCGAGCTCCTCAAGCAGCTCGAAATCACCGACCCGCCCGTCGGATTTCCGGTCACCGCGCAGCAGCAGTTAGGGCAGGTGCTCTTCATGCCGCCCAACGTTGCCGGCTGGGACTGGGGTCAAGCGTGGATCAACACCAACACGCTCCTCACCCGCTACAACCTCGCCGGATTTCTCACCAAGGGTGCCGGCGAGGCCGACAAATCGATGATGACCGAGAGAGTGAAAACCCCCGGCATGGCACCCGGTCCCAAGCGCATGGGCCGCGGCTGGGACGGCCCGGACTACGAGAAAATCGCCCCGCGCCCGCTGCGGGAAAATCCCACCGATCTCGTCGATTCGCTCGTCTTCCGCTTCTTCCAATGCCCGCTCCCGGACAAGGTCCGCAAGTCGTTCATCGAATACGCCAACAACAAAAAGGGCGCCATCTTCACCGACAAGGAAACCGCCGAGCTCTGTCACCTGATGCTCAGCACGCCATACTATCAACTCTCATAAATTCACCATCATGAAAACCCGCCGCGATTTCCTCCGTTCCACCGTCCTCGGCGCATCCGCCACCTGGACGGTCCCCATGTTCGTCGAGCGCACCTTCGGCCAGCTCCATGAAGGCGCCCGCGACCTCGCCGTCCAACCGGTCACCGGCAAGGACGACACCATCCTCGTCGTCCTCCAGCTTGCCGGCGGCAACGACGGGCTCAACACGCTCGTGCCCTTCGCCGATGACGCCTATCACAAGGCCCGCCCCCGCCTCGCGAAGAAGGAGAAGGAAATCATCAAGCTCAGTGACCACGTCGGTCTGAACGCCTCGATGCCGTTTCTCGGCTCGCTGTTCAAGGAAGGCGACCTCGGCATCGTCCAGGGCGTTGGCTATCCGAATCCTAACCGCTCCCACTTCGTCTCCACCTCCATCTGGGAAACCGCTGACACCACCAACCACTCCAACACCGGCTGGCTCGGCCGCTATTTCGACAACGCCTGCCCCGGCGCCGATCCCACCGTGGGCATCAGCTTCAACAAGACCCAACCCGAGAGTTTCGGAGCCTTGAAAAACCCCGGCGTCTGCCTCAACTCGCCCGAACTTTACCGCTGGATCCACAGCGGCGGCGACAAGGATCAGGCGGAACAATTTTTCGCCGACCTCAACAAACCTAACACCGGTGTGGATCACGACGAGGAGGAGCCCAGCGGCGGCGGTTCCATCGCCATGGCCGCCGGCGGCAAAACGGGTGGCATCACCGGCGAGGGGAACCTCGCCTTCCTCGAACGCGTCGCCCTCGACGCCCGCGTCAGCTCGAAAACCATCCTCGAGCTCGCCGCCAAACATAAAACCTCCGTCCGCTATGACGGCTCCCCACTCGCGCGCAATCTCAACCTCGTCGCCCGCATGATCGCCGGCGGCATGCCGACCCGCGTTTACTACGTCAGCCACGGCGGTTTCGACACCCACAACCAGCAGGTCAACTCCCACGACCGCCTGCTAGGTCAGCTCGACAGTGGCCTGAAATCCTTCTTCGCCGACCTCAAGCAACAGGGAAATGACAAGCGTGTCGTGCTCATGACCTTCTCCGAGTTCGGCCGCCGCGTCTCGGAAAACGCCAGCGCCGGCACCGACCACGGCAAAGCCTCCTGTCTCTTTCTAGCAGGCCACGGCATCAAGGGCGGCCTCCACGGCACCCACCCCAGCCTCACCGATCTATCGGAAGGCGACATCAAGCACACCGTCGATTTCCGCAGCGTTTATGGCACCGTCCTCAGCGACTGGCTCAAGGCACCAAATCTCAAGCCCATCCTCGGCGCGAACTATCCGAAGCTGGGGCTCATCGGGTAGCCGAGTGCTACTGCGGCGCAGCGGTGCGTCGTGGGGAGCTGCACGAGGCGAAAGACCAGCCCCAAACGAACGGCTCTCGCGCGACTCCACCATGGTCTGGACCGAGCGGATGCTGGCGGCCCTCGGAAGGGAGAACGACGCCAGGCAATGGTCCCTGGTGCTTTGGAAAGCGAACGATTGGCTGGGCAATCGTTCGGAAAATCCAGCCGAGATTTTCCTCGCCACTCCCGGCGGGGAACAAGCAGCCTCTGTCCGACCAAACAGCAAACAAATCCACTCACTCGAATGGCCAAATCCCAGAGAAGCATCTTCGCACTGATCATCGCGACTGCGGTGGTCGCGGGTGTCTTAATCAATCGGCAGGCAGTCCGTGCGCCCAAGTCGCACCCGGCCCACGGAGGCACCACTAACGTTCCTCGCGCGACCGATCCGGTTACCGGATCCGCGGCCCAAGCGCCTCTCTCATTTCCCGCTGTGGCAGCAGCGCTCATGACACCGGATTCGCCGACATCTTCGCATCCAGCGGAACGTGCCGTCGCAAGCGGCTTGATCCTCGACACGCGGATAGAGAGGACCGACACGGAAAATCGATGGATGGCATCCGAGGACATGCAGATTAACGGAAAGATTGCGGAGGGTGCTTTCACCGTCCAACTGGCAACATCGGATTTGGATGCCATGCCGGCGGCGTTTCAATTCCTTGCCGGGCATCCCTAACTCGCGAAATCCGCCGCGCCGGATGGCGTGGGCTTTGGCGGAGGGACGCCGAATGATACAAGGTTTTCGGAACGTCACAGGCATCATCGCTGCGAACCGTAACAATGGTCAGGGTATCGCCGGGATGCTGAGTGGAGCGAGGATTCTTGCGTGTAAAATTCTCAACGCCAGCAACAGCGGCCTGACATCTAATCTGATTGCGGCGACGACCTACGCACGTCTGAGGGGCGTTCCAGTGATGAATTTGTCGCTCCAGAATTATCCCTTCGTCAACTTCCCACACAAGACACCGATGGTGATCAGTTTTCGAATCTGTTTGAATACCTAGCAGGAACCCGGATAGACCCGCTGTCGAGCCGTCCCGCGGTGTTCAGCGAAACCAGTGGCGGCTTTTTGCGGATCGGCGTGCCGCGTGTCGAGCGGCCCGACGGCTACCTTGAGATCGAGAAGTCCTCTGACTTGATCTCGTGGACAAATTCGGGCGTGACGGATTCCAGCACGCCCGGGACTCTGCTAGGTGGCATCCCGATTTCCGGCGCACCGCGAGGGTTTTTACGGATCAAGGCAATCCCTGTCCCGTAGCCAATTGGAAGTCGGCGGGGTCGATTCCAAAAGGAATCAAGTCGTCGTCAGCACCCGCACTTCCAGCCCTGCGATTCTGCGGAAGTGGGCATGGAACGATTCCAGGAAGATCCGACAGGAAAGCCTGTTTCACCGGGCACCGGGGCATTGCACTTGCCGCAGGCGAGTCGGGCGTGAGAATCTGCCGCGGATTTGACGGCGATTCGAAATACCCAGTTGGACGGATGGCGGGCCTTCGCGGTGCTGGGGGTGATGTGGCTGCACTGGGTGCCGGCGGCTTGGCGCGGGCACTTTCCCTTTGAAATCGGGCTGTTCTTTTTCCTAACGCTAACCGGCTTCCTGATCACGCGGATCCTGCTGCGCGAGCGAACGGCTTGCGAGGAACGCGGCGGAAAATGGCATTTCAAAGCTTACGTGCATTTTCAAAAGCGGCGGATGATGCGGATCCTGGTGCCGTGTTACACGGCGATGCTTTTTGCGATCATCGTGGGCGCTCCGGACATCCGGCAGCATTGGCTGGCCTACTTCGGGCATTGGTCGAATTTCCACATGGCGTTCATGGCGGGCTGGCCCTCGGGCACGGCGCACTACTGGACGCTGGCGATCCAGGTGCAGTTCTACCTGCTGTGGCCGCTGGTGGCTTTCGGCATACCGCGCAGATTCCTAGCAGCGGTGTTTCTCGGCTGCGTGGCGCTCGCGCCCGTTTCGCGGATGATCCTGGCGCGGCAGTTTCCTGAAATCCATCACAGCGAGATGATCACTTTCACCGCGATGGATTATTTCGGTGTGGGGGCCTTGCTCGCCCTAGCGATCGACCGCGGGATGAAGGTGGGCGACGGAAGGCTGAATCTAGCAGCGGCGGCCGCGTTCGCCGGATACATCGTGCTCTACGTTTTCAGCGAGTTGGGCCGGCAGGTCGCAGGCTTTTGCTACATCCAGCAGACGCTGGTCTCGGTGGTGTTCGCGGGCCTGATTTCGGCGACCTTGGCGGGCTTCGGCGGATTCCGGGAAAAAATCCTGAATCACCCGGCGGTGCAACATGTCGGGCGCTTGAGCTTCGGGCTGTATCTCTTCCACACGCCGGTGCCGCTGCTTCTCGGCTTCGTGCTGCCGTGGCTGTGGGGGCCGTTTTTCACCGGATTTTGGCAAATCCTTCGCTTGGGAGTCTTCGGCCTGACCTCCTGGGGCTTAGCCTGGCTGTGCTGGCGCTATTTGGAAACGAGACCGGCGCATGCCCGAAAGCGTGTCCCGGCTGTCTCAGCCGGGACACTTTGAAGCGGGTCAGTTGTTCCCGAGGCGCTTGACGAACTCGTCGAGCAGGGACTTGAGGCGGGGCTCGCGGGCGATGACGGCGGGCTTGTCGAAACCGAGCCAGATGGCGGTTGCGCCGCCGGGGCCGAGGCGGAGAGTCCAGGCGTCGCGCTCGGAACCGGTGGCTCCGGTGAAACAACGGGTGCCGCCGGAGCGCTGAAGGACGCTGGTCGCATCAATCGCGGCGGCGGGGCTGAGGGCGGCGCTCAGGACGGGCTTTGTCTTGTAAATCACCTCGCCGGTGGTGTCGCGGATTTCCTGAATCAGATAGGGTTTCGCGCGCTTGCCCTGGTTGCCGAGGGTGGCGAGGCCGACGGACATTTCGAGCGGGGTGGCTGCGACGGAGCCGCGGAACAAATCCTCGGTTTCGAGAAACGGACCGGCGATGCCGCAGCGTTTGGCGAGGCGCTCGACTTCCGCCGGGCCGATCTGGCGGCCGGTTTGCACGGGCTTGCCAGGGAGCACGAGCTTGCCGCGCTCGGCGGCGGCGGCGGCGACGAAGGGCTCGAAGGCCGAGCCGAGATCGCGGCTGGAGCGGGTGCGGTCGAAGCGGGAGTGGCTGTAATTCCGCCCGCCGATGAGGGCGAGGGTGGCTCCGGATTTGGTCTCGGTGGTGACGGCGGCATACTGGAGATAGGCGGGCTCGGTGCCGGAGGCGTGGGCGGCTTCGGTGGGATGCGGCCAGCCTTTCTCGTGCTCCAGATCCTCGACGGCGCGGGTGAGCTCAACTTCCAGGCGGTTCTGCCAGGCGGCGTCTAACGTGGTGTGGACGTGCAGGCCGCCGAAGAGGATGTCGTCCTCTTCGAGAATGCCATCGAGCTCGCGGCGGACGGCTTGGAGGGCGTAGGAAGTCTGGGTTTCACGGTGTTCGGCGCTAACCAGTTTGATGGGCTCGGCGATGATGGCGTCGCGGCAGGCGGTGTCGATGAGGCCCATGGCGATGAGGCGGTTGAGCGTCTGGTTGCGCTGCTCGATGGCGGCGTCGAGGTTGCGGAAGGGCGAGAAGATGTGCGGCCCGCGGATGATGCCGACGATCATGGCGCACTCGCCGTCGCTGAGGTCGCGGGTGGTCTTCCCGAAATAGGTGCGAGCGGCTTGTTCGATGCCGTCGGCCCCGGCACCGAAGTAGATGCGGTTGAGATAGTGGGTTAGAATCTCGTCCTTCGTGTAGCGCTGCTCGACGCGGAGGGTGAGGGCGATTTCGAGGAACTTCCGGTGCAGGGATTTCTGCTTCATTTTGAAGCTGTTGCGGGCGAGCTGCATGCTGAGGGTGGAGGCGCCCTGGGTGAAGTCGCGGTCCTTGATGTTTCTAACGGTGGCCCTCGCCAGGCCGCGGAAGTCCACGCCGGCGTGCTCGAAGAAGCGCGCGTCTTCGCGGGCGCGCAGCGATTTCACGAGGAAGTCCGGGATTTCCTCGCGCTTCACCAGCTTGCCGCTGTTGCTGCCGGGGGCAGTGATTTCCTGTCCCTTGCGGTCGTAGAAAGTCGTGCCGGCAGGTAGCTTGGCGACCTCGTCCATGTCGAAGCGCATCGCGAGCATGAAGTAGAAGAACGCGAATCCGAAGAGGGCGGTGAGTCCCGCGACCGAGAGTTGGAACAGCAATTTCACCGGGCCGTGCAGCCACCCGGGAAGCCAGCGCTTCCAAAACGAGGGTGGGTGGATGGGACGCCAGGTGGACATGGTGGGGGTAAATGCTGAAACGCTGAAAGTTGGGATTATTCGACGGGGATGGCTTTGAGCGGGATGTCGGCGTCTTCCTCGACGGGCTGGGCGCGGAGCGGGACCGGCTCGGTGGAAGTTAGGGTCGCCTCATCGACGGCCTGTGCTCTGGCAGGGTGGAGCGGGCAGAGGTCGTTGGCGGGCAGGGCGATGTCGGCGGGGACGCGATCCTGATAGGCGGAGCCGGCGGCATGGCAACCGTTGGTGGCGCGCTTTCCGGAGTGGCGGCAGAGTTCCATTTCCACGAGGTTGGACTTGCTGTTGAGCTTGCCGGCCTTGTAGCCGAGGCGGTCGGCGGTTTTCATGATGTCCACCCAGACTGGCAGGGCGAGGGCGGAGCCGTAGCCGCCTTGGATGGTTTTTTTCGGAGTGTCGAAGCCGACCCAGACGGCGCAGGTTAGATTGGAGGTGTATCCGGCGAACCATGCGTCCTTGAAGTCGTTAGTGGTGCCGGTTTTGCCGCCGCAGGGTTTGTCGAAGCCGAGGCGGGTGACGGAGGCGGCGGTGCCGTGGGTGGCGACTTCGTTGAGGATGCGGGAGACGGACCAGGCGGAGCCGGCTTTGGCGGCGGGGTAGGAAATCTGGTTGGCGGGGTAGAGGACATTGCCGTCGCGGTCCTTGATTTCGGAAATCAAATACGGGCGGTAGCGGATGCCGTCGTTAGGGAAGATGGTGTAAGCGGTGGCGATTTCCCAGGGCGAGGCTTCCCAGGAACCGAGGAAGGACGACGGGTTTTCCGGCATCGGCGTGGTGAAGCCGGCCATCCGGGCGACTTCCTTGACCGCGGGGATGCCGGCGTGGTTGCCAACCCGCACGGACATCGTGTTGCGGGAGCGGATGAGACCGTAGGAAACGGGCTGCATGCCGCCGAATTTGCCGTCGGAGTTGTCCGGGTGCCAGGTGCCGCCGCCTTTGATTTCGCCGCTCTGGATCGGGCCGTCGCTGATGCTGGTGTCCGGGCGCAGGCCCTTGTCGAAGGCGGCGAGGTAAACGAAGGGTTTGAAGAGCGAGCCGATCTGGCGGCGGGCCTGGGTGGCGCGGTTGAAGCGGGATTCGTTAGCGTCGCGGCCGCCGACGATGGCGAGCACCGCTCCGGTGCGGTTTTCGACGACGACGGCGGCGCCCTGAATGTAGGCGGGCTCCTTGCGTTTTTCCGCCGGGGCTTCCCGCCAGGCGGCGCGGGTGGGGTGCTGATAGCCTGACAGGCGCTCGACCTCGCGGAGTTTTTTGTCGAGCGCCTCTTCGCCTTTGCGCTGGATGCGGAGGTCGATGGTGGTGGTGATGCTGAGTCCGCCGAGCTCGATGTTTTCCTTTTCGAGGATCACCTCGAGGTCGCGGCGGATGGCGTCCATCGCGTAGGATTCCTGGGTTTCGCGCCGCCATTCCGGCCTGACTTCGATGGGCTCCGCCTTCGCGGCCTCGGCCTCGGCCGGGGTGATGACTCCGGCGGTGACCATGCGCGCGAGCGTGGTGCCGCGCTCGCGGGTGGCGGCGTCCATCGATTTGAAGGGGTTGAAGGAATCCGGGCCGCGGACGATGCCGGCGAGCAGGGCGGATTCCGATAGCGTTAGCTCGGACGGATGTTTCTCGAAGTAGATCCGCGAGGCCTCGCCGACGCCTTTGATCTGGCGGCCCCAGTTGATCTGGTTGATGTAGGCCGCGAGGATGTCGTCCTTTTCCAGCGACGCCTCGAGGCGGAAGGCGATGGCGATTTCAAGCATCTTGCGGTCCAACTGGCGGAGCGTGTCGCCGCGGTTCTCGCCGCGCTTGAGTTGGAAGATGTCGGAAACGAGCTGCTGGGTGAGGGTCGAGGCGCCTTCCTTTTTGCCGCCGAGGTTTTTGAGGACCGCCCGGGCGATGCCGATGGGATCGACGGCGCCGTGTTGATAGAACCGCTCGTCCTCGCGGGCGAGGATGGCCTTGCGGAAGTCCACGGCGACCTGGTGGAGCGGGACGAGCGAGCGCTTCTCCCCATGGATGCGGCCGATTTCCTCGCCGAGGCGGTCATGGACGATCGAGCGCTCGGGCATCGCGTGGATTTTCGCGAGATCGTATTTCTGGGCGCGGACGCCGTAAGCGATGGCGAGAAAGAGGAGGCCGTAAATACCCGCGACGACCGGATATCCGGCGAGACGGAGCAGGAATTTCACCGGCGTGGCGAAGGGCCGGGTGACCAGATTGAAGAGGAGGAAAGGCCAGAACAGCAGGAGCGACAGGCCGCCGGGGCCGCGCGACGGAGCGCTTGCGGGCGCTTCCTTGCGGCGGAGGTTGGTTTCTGGCGGGTTGCGTTTTGGCATCTGCGTGCGAATCCTAAGCGATCCTCCGCCGCCGATCCATCCTTGTTTATTGAGGACAGACGAAGTGGCATGGCAGCGGCGCTGAGGACCATACAACCATGAAATTATTTACCCTTTCCTGTGTTTGCTCGTGGCTGGTTCCCGGATTTTTGCCGGCCAGCGAGCCGGTGCGTGATTTGAAGGATCTCGCGAAACTGGAGGGCAGGGTCGAGGCGGTTTCCGCCAAGGTGATGCCCGCCACGGTGGCGCTGCTTTCGGAAAAAACCGGCTCCTCCGGCTCTGGCGTGATTACCACCGCCGACGGACTGATCCTGACGGCCGCCCACGTCGTGCAAGGCGCGGACGAGCTGCTGGTGGTTTTCCCGGATGGCGCACAAGTCCCGGGAAAAGTCCTCGGCGCGAACTATTCCAAGGACATCGCGATGGTGCAAATCACCCGCAAGGGGCCGTGGCCGTTCGCGGAAAGGGGCGCTTCGAAATCGCTGGCCGCCGGCGACTGGGTGATCGCGCTCGGTCACTCGGCGGGCTTCGATGCCGCGCGGACGCCGCCGGTCCGTTTCGGCCGCGTGGTTTCGAAAGGCCCGGGAAATTTCCTGACCACCGACTGCACCTTGATCGGCGGTGACTCGGGCGGGCCGTTGTTCGACCTGGACGGGAAAATCGTCGGGATCAATTCCTCGATCGGTGTCTCTCTAACGAACAACAACCACGCCGGCATCGACGGCTTCAAGGAGGACTGGGACCGCATTCGCGCCGGCGAGGCCTGGGGGAAGCTCTCGATGAACCCGTTCGCCAATCCGGAAATGCCCGTGCTGGGCATCGGCATGGGAATGCGCCGCGCATCCACGGGCGTGCCGGTGGAGAGCGTGGTCCCGAAATCCCCCGCCGCCGCCGCCGGAGTTAGAGTCGGCGACATCATCGATTCGCTCGACGGCAGCCCCATCAGCGACGCGAACAAGCTGCTCCAGGTGCTGGCGAAAAAGCAGCCGGGCGACACGGTGAGGCTCGGCGTCCTGCGGGACCGCAAATCCCTGGAAGTGCAGGTCGTGTTGGCCCGCCGTGAAGCCCTTTTTGAAGAACGCTAAGGAACACCGCCATGAAACCGATTGTTTATCTCATCATCGCCCTCGGACTGCCTAACGCATTGTTCGCGCAGGACGACATCCCGCTGCTTTTGCCGGAGGAGCGGCAGGCCGTCGATACGCAAGCCGACGAGCTCAACGAAGCGATCAAGCCCGCCATCGCCACCGCCGCGAAGTCCACGGTGCGGGTGTGGTCGGGTTCGCGGCGGCTCGCCTACGGCACCGTGGTCGGGGATGGCCGCAAGATCCTCACCAAGTGGAGCGAGGTCGCCCGCGCGCGGGGCGACCTGCGCGTGGACGCCGGAGACGAGAGCCGCGCCGTCAAGCTGGCGGGCGTCTATCAAGACGAGGATTTGGTGTTGTTGGAAATCGAGGGCAAGCCGCTCACTCCGGTGAGCTGGTCGTTTGATGCGCCCAAGCTCGGGGGATTTCTCGCCGCGCCACAGCCGGACGGGCGGCTCGCCGCGTTCGGCGTGGTGAGCGTGCTCAGCCGGAATCTGCGAGACACGGATCTCGCCTATCTCGGCGTGATCGGCGAGTCGGGTTTCACCGGCCAGGGCGTAAAAATTCATAAAGTGGATGAAAATTCCGGCGCGCACGCGGCGGGATTGAAGCCGGGAAACGTGATTTTAAAAGTCGGCGACCGGCCGATCTCCGGTCTGTTGGAGTTGAAGAACGCGCTCACCGGGGTCGCTCCCGGCGCGAAAGTTTCGCTGCTCGTCGAAGTGAACGGCGGGAAAAAAGCGGTCGAGGTGACTGTGGGAAATCGCCCGCAGTTGGCGCAGTATGCCAACGGCCGACTTGAGCAGATGGAGCGCATGGGTGGACCTGTTAGTCAAGTGCGGGATTCGTTCACCCAGGTGATCCAGACCGACATGCGGCCGAAGCCGAACCAGGTCGGCGGGCCGGTGGTGGATTTGCAAGGGCGGGTGCTGGGAATCACCATGGCGCGCGCGGACCGGACCCGCTCGTTTGTGATGCCGGCCGCGGCGATCGTCGATTTACTCAAGAAAGAAGCCGGAAATCCGGCGCTGGCCCAGGTGAGGAAGGAGGAGAAGGAGCTCCCGATGACCACGCGCGGGAATGCGAAACCCGGCCGTGCGATGCCCGGTGGCGAGGAGCGGATGCGCCGCCACCTGAGCGACATGCAGCGCCTGATGGACCACCTGCGCCTGGAAATGGAAGAGCTCGAACAACCCTAAGGGGAAGGGATGTCTCGTCCCTTCATGCATGGACGAGACGTCCGCGCCCTGAAGTTTGGCCCTGACTAGACAATGCCGGAGCTCCGGGAATGTTTGCCATAGGCTCGCGGGTTTTTGCCAGCGGCTCACGTGCAACGCGCCCACGAAATCAAAGCAGCGGTGACCCTGCTGGATCAGCGGAGTTTTATCAGAAGGGTCGGCAATGGGTCGTTAGATGCCGCCGGCGGCATCCATGAGGGCTGCGGGTGGGTTCCGGGCGATCCATGCCGCAGCAGGCTGCGAGCATCAAGGCGGCAGCAGGCTGCACGCAGTCCAGGGCCTGCGGCGGCTTTCAGTGACGCCCGCTTGAAAATCCTCGTTTGACAGCGCGTTGCAAACGCAACACCTTGGGATCATGAAAACCGCCGCCGTTCACAGTCGAATCCAGCCTGAGATCAAGGAGAAGGCGGAAAGGATTCTTCATCGCTTGGGCTTGAGTCCGACCGAGGCGATCCGGATGTTCTACACCCAGATCGCTTTGAAAAACGGTCTGCCTTTCGATGTGGTCATCCCCAACGAGGAGACGGTCAAGGCATTGGAGGACTCAAGGGCGTGGTGAGAGCCCTGGCGGCAGGTGAACCACTTGAAGAGCAGCATCGAGATCATCCGCTGATTGGTAACTGGTCAGGCTTTCGTGACTGCCATGTCGAGCCGGACTGGATATTGATTTACCGGGTGGAGGACGAGTGTCTTTACCTTGAACGAACGGGCAGCCACAGCGATCTCTTCAGATAGAAATCATCCGATTACCCATGACCACACCCGACACCTCCGCCGCCTCCGCGCCCTGGGACACCAAGCGCGGCCCGAACGGGCAGCACCTCATCCGCCGCTCGCTGCCGTGGCTCGGCGGGATTTTTCTGCTGTCGCTGATCGCTTGGGGACTGTGGCCGAAGCCGGTCATCATCGAGACCGGCGCGGTCGTCCGCGGGCCGCTGACGGTGCGCGTTTCCGAGGAGGGCAAGACGCGGGTTAGAAACCGTTACGTCGTCGCCGCTCCGGTCGCGGGAAAAATGCGCCGGGTGCCGCTCAAGCCCGGCGACGAGGTGAAAGCGGGCGAAACCCTGCTCACCGCCATCGAGCCGGTGGCCTCGCCGCTGCTCGATCCCCGCGCCCGTGCGCAGGCGGAAGCGCGGGTCTCGATGCACGAGGCTTCCCTCAAGCAAGCGGCCGAATCGCTGGATGCAAAACGCACCGCCTTGCAAGTGGCGGAAGCGGATCGCGACCGCATCCGCGCCGTCACGCGGGTGGGCACGGTTTCCGACACCGACCGCGACCGCGCGGAAGGCGACGCCGCGATGCGGGCCGCCGAAGTGCGGGCGGCGGAGTTTTCGCTGCAAGTCATCGACTACGAACTCGCCCAGGCCCGCGCCGCGTTAGAGCGACCGGATGCGGTCACCGCCGGCAATCTCGTCGAGGTAAAATCACCCGTTTCCGGCCGCGTCCTCAAGGTGATGCAGGAAAGCGAGATGGTGGTGACGCCCGGCACGCAGATTTTGGAAATCGGTGATCCAACCGACATCGAGATCGAGGCGGAAATCCTCTCGCGCGACGCGGTGACGATCCGTCCCGGCGATGCGGTGGAGGTCGAGCAATGGGGCGGCGAAAATCCGCTCAAGGGCCGCGTCCGCCGCGTCGAGCCCGCAGCTTTCACCAAGATTTCCGCGCTTGGCGTGGAGGAGCAGCGGGTCATCGTGCTCAGCGATCTGCTGGACATTCCGGAAGCGGCGAAGGCGCTGGGCGACCGGTTCCGCGTCGAGGTCCGGGTGGCGGTCTGGCATGCGGACGATGTGCTCATCGTCCCGGCCGGTGCCTTGTTCCGGGAAGGCAATGATTGGAAAACCTACGTCTTCCGCGATGGCGAGGCTAGGCTCACGCCGGTCGAGGCCGACCACACCGACGGCCGTCTGACAGAAATCATCTCCGGCCTGCAAGCCGGCGACGAGGTGCTGCTCCACCCGCCGGACACGGTGATGGATGGCACATCGGTGAAGAAGCGGTAGTGACGCGCGGCGAGTTGAAACAAAGGTCGGTTTTGGAACGGCGATCAAGTTGACGCCGCCGGGAGCGCGACTTAGGCTGCGTCTCCATTCATGAAAAAACGCAGTTTTCTCACCACCCTCCGCCCCGGCGGCATTCTCCGCTGGTCCACCGCTTGCATTCTAGCTGGCACTCTCAGCAGTTGCGACCGCGGGGTGAACCACGTGATGAGCGATCAGGACGAGGAAGTCGCAAAAACGCAGTCGCAGATCGAGAAGCTCGACACGGAAAAATCCAGACTCGTCAACGGCGAGGTTTCCCACAATTTCCACATCCCGCAGGTCGGTTACTATCATGCGGGCGTGCAAAATTTCTACGAGCATCCCTACGGCTTTGCCAAAGACGGACGCTATTTCATCAACGGCGTCTGGCAGGATGAAGACGTCCCGGAATCGCTCACCACAAGTCGGCCGACGCCAGAGGCGTTGAAAACGGTCGAAGCCGCCCTTGAACAAGAGCAGAAGACCGCTTCTAACCCATCCGGCCAGCAGTCTCAAGGCGGCGGCTTCGGCATGGGCAACGCCTTGATGATGTATTGGCTGCTCGCCGGAAACCGCGGGATGTTCTCGCCCGGCAACGGGTTCCGCCAGGCCAGCGGGCAGGCGGGAAATTGGCAGCGTGGTGTCGAAAACCAGCGCGGCGCGGTGAGTCGCTACGCCGCCGCCAATCCTGGCTATCAGCGGATGGTCGATCAGAGCCGCGCCACCGGAGTTCCCGTGAAAGCCGGTCAATCGGTGCGCGGCGGTTTCGGTTCGTCCTCGTCACGCAGCAGCGGGCGCTCGTCCTTCGGGAGTTAGTTTCTAGCCGATGAAATCCAGCATCCGTCTTGAGGCGAACGCGCCGCGTGCCGATTGGAAACAACGCGTCGAGGAGTCCGGCCTGATCTGGCACGGCGCGGGCGGCGAGTCGTATTGGACCGAGGACGAGCATCTCGTGCTAACAATGAAAGCAGCGGAAACCCTGGAGGACGCGGCCAGCGAGTTGCACGCGCTTTGCCTGGAAGCCTGCGAGCAGATCGTCAAACGCGGTTGGTGGGACCGTCTCGCCATTCCGGATGCGGTCGCAGGCCTAGTGCAGACGTCGTGGATGGCTGCGGATTTCTCGCTCTACGGCCGCTTCGACCTCGCCTGGGACGGCACGGGCCAGCCGAAACTCCTCGAATACAACGCCGACACGCCGACATCACTGCTAGAAGCGGCGGTCATCCAGTGGCAGTGGCTGGAAGCGCTTTTCCCGGAGAGCGACCAGCTCAACTCCATCCACGAGGCGCTCGTCGCGCGCTGGAAATCGATCCCGGAGACGACAGTGCATTTCGCCTGCGCGTGGGAAAATCTCGAAGACCGTCAGACCATCGCCTACCTCGCGGAGACGGCCGAGCAAGCGGGGAAATCCGTCGAGCTGATGGACATGTCGGAGATCGGGTTTGCCGAGGACGGCTATTTCACCGGACCTAACGAGCAAGCCGTGGAAAAGCTTTTCAAACTCTATCCGTGGGAGTGGATGATCGAGGAGCCGTTCTTCGCGGAGATCGGCCAGGAGCGGTCCCGGTTCATCGAACCCGCGTGGAAGATGATGCTTTCGAACAAAGGCCTGCTGCCGATTTTATGGGAGCTCAATCCCGGTCACCCGCTGCTGCTGCCGGCCTATCTCTCGCGGGAAGCGCTTTGTTCCCAGGGCGTTTCGCACTGGGTGGAGAAGCCGTTCTTCGGCCGCGAGGGCGCGGGCGTTTCACTGATGGACCGGGGGAATCCGCTCGCCACCGGAGCCGCCGGCCACCACGGCGAACCGACCGCTTATCAGAAGCACGCGAATCTGTTTTCCGCCAAACAACAGCATTTCGTCTGGGGCTTGTGGATGATCGGCGACGAGTGCCGCGGACTTTCGGCGCGCGGCGACCGCTCGCCGATCACCGGAAATCTAAGCCGCTTTTTTCCGCACCGGATCGAGGGCTGAGCCTTGGACTGCGTGCAGCCCGCTGCCGCCGTGATGCTCGCAGCCTGCTGCGGCAAGATCGAGCAACTCGAAGTCGGCAATCCACCGGACGCCACCTTCGATCCGAGCTACCACTCCGCGCGAAATATCCCAGCCCCCGAGTTGCGCACCCTGCGCCACGCCCTGCCTCGCCGACACCGTTCAAGACGAATGGGTCAGCGACTGGGAAAAAGACCACGGCCGCACCGAACGCCGCCGCCTCGCCCGGGTCGATCTGGATCAAGACATCAGTCTCTTTCCCGGCGCACGCCTGTTGATCCGGGTCACGCGCGAATGGATCGAGGGGAAAATCGACGAGCTCAAAAGCGAGACCCGCTACTTCATCACCAGCCTCGAACGTGAGGTGAGAAGCGCCGCCCGCCTCGTGCAAGCCATCCGTGGCCACTGGTCGGTGGAGAACAAAAACCACTGGAAACGAGACACCAGCCTATGGAAAGAAGACGCCTCGCGTCCGCGCAAGAAAGCCAGCGGAGGCCAAGTCCTCGCCCTGTTGAGGGGAGCCATCCTGCGGCTTCACGACGCGGAAGCCTTCGAGAGCCTCAACGCCGGCTCCCACCACCACAGCGCCAAACCCCACGCCGCCTTGTGCCTCCTCAAAACTTCCCCTCCAAAAATCAGCTAACCAGACAACCGCCCTGTCACGGTCCGTCATGGCGTAAAATTGAAGTTGCGACCCTGCCCAATGTGGGTATGGTTACGCGCGTGCCACGGAAAATCCGCGACCTCCTCAAAGACCTCCGCAAAGCGGGCTTCACGCTCGCACCCGGCGGCAAAGGGAGTCACCGGAAGTTTGAACACCCCGCAGTCAAGATCCCGGCCATCATTCCGGGACGCGACGGCGACGACGCCAAGATTTATCTGGAACGCCACATTGCCGAAAAAATCAACGAGTCCAAGTCATGAAAAAGATCTCCGCCAAAGAAGCCACCCGCCTCGCCCGGAACTATCCCCTCAGCGTGCGCTGGAGCGATGATGATCAGGTTTTCGTCGGTTCCATTCCCGGCCTTGTGGGTGAGTGCTGCCATGGCGACACCCCGGAGCAAGTGATTCCCCAGCTCAAGGACATCGCCGAAGACCTTGTGACCTACCTTACCGGCAAAGACGAATTGCTGCCCGCGCCTCCGATCAATTCCAGCAATCCCGATCCCGTTGCCATCCGCAGTGCCATGGGCCTCAGCCAGACCAAGTTCGCCCAACTCATCGGCGTGAGCGTCCGCACCCTGCACAAATGGGAGCAACACACCAGCAGCCCGAGCGGAGCCGCCAAGACCCTCCTGAAAATCGCCGCCACCAATCCGCACTCCGTCCGCGAGGCGCTTCGCTCCGCATGATCGTCACGCTTCGTCGAGAAGGATCGATAGGGTCTTCGATAGGGTCAGTAGTAATCGAGCACAAGACATCTGCATAGAGCCATTTTAGCAAGGCCTTCATCAACCGCTTCTCTGGGGTCGGTGACCGCAGTGGAACATTTTCCTCTGTGATGCCGCCTGCGGGTTGCGTATTTCCATTCCGTAGCATCCCATTTTTTTCTCTGATGGAGGCCGCGCGGAACCTTCTGGCGGACCTGGAACTGGAACTGAAATACGGGATCGAGAAGTCGAAGGTGGATTCCGTTCGCTCCAAGCTATTCGCGGCACTGCGGGCGAGCTGTCAGGAAGGGGACCACTCGCGGCAGTCGGTGGAATTCCGCAAGGGGAGCACACGCGCCCTCACGTGTGGTTTTCAGCGCCCTCGCTGAAAACGGGCGTGCTGTGTTGGACGGGCTGACGCGTGACGCGGGCCGACCCTGCCGCGAGGGCGCTTGCCACCTCGCAGGGACGTCGAGAGCGCTGCAAGTCCAGCCCGGACTTCGGCGAGTAAAGCGGGATCGGTGTCTGGGATGGCGTTCTCATCAGTGGCATCCTCGATGGACTGTTCGTAAGGAGTGAGTTTCACGGCAAGCGGGTCGTATTTCCTGGGCGGTTTGGTTTTCATAGGAAGAAGATTTTTGGTATTTACGGGATGGGTAGGCGGTGATGATTCGCAAGCTCGACCTCCCGCCCTACCAAGCGCAAATCATCCGCAGTCTCGCCGGGCATATCGTGCCCGGGGTTGGCGAGCGCCGAGGAAATGCGGGCGTTCCGCGAATTCTGCACGTCCTTGTCTTGATTCCCGTCCGCCTATTCCGCTTGCCCGTGAGCGGCGGGTTGGTTACGGGGTTGCCCGTGCCCGCCAGCCGGCCGGGCTCACTTCCACACCGCGAAAGACTTTATTTATGGCCATCACCCGCGCTCTGCTCTCCGTCTCCGACAAAACCGGCTTGGCCGAATTTGCGAAGGAACTCCACGAAATGGGAGTCGAACTCCTTTCCACCGGCGGGACCTCCGTGACTCTGCGGGAAGCTGGCTTGCCGGTCATCGACGTCTCGGAATTCACCGGCGCGCCGGAACTTTTCGACGGTCGATTGAAGACCTTGCACCCGAAAGTCCACGGCGGCTTGCTCCAGCGCCGCGACAACGCCTCGCACATCGCCCAAGCCAAGGAAAACAACATTCCGCCGATCGATCTGGTGGTGGTGAACCTCTATCCGTTCGAGGAAACCGTCGCCAAGCCGGACGTCACGCTGGAGCAAGCCATCGAGAAAATCGACATCGGCGGCCCGTCGATGCTGCGCAGCGCGGCGAAAAACCACGCCAGCGTCACCGTCATCGTCGATCCCGCCGACTACCTGCGGGTGATCGAGGAGATGAAGGAAAACAAAGGCAACACCACCAAGGGTTTCCGCGAGCAACTCGCGGTGAAAGTTTTCCTGCGCACCTCGCAATACGACGCGGCGATCACCAACTACCTCGGCCAATGCCGGACCGGCACCGGTTGCAATTTCACGCTCAGCCTGCCGCTCGAACAAGAGCTCCGCTACGGTGACAACCCGCACCAGAAGTGCTCGCTCTACGGCCATTTCAACGACTTTTTCACCCAGGTCCAAGGCAAGGAACTCAGCTACACCAACATCCTCGACATCGAGGCGGCTTCGGACCTGATTCTCGATTTCGCCCGCCCGACGGTGGCGATCCTCAAGCACACCAACCCGTGCGGCGTCGGCCAAGACGACGAGGACCTGCGGGTCGCCTGGCAAAAGGCCTTTGAAACCGACCGGCAGGCCCCGTTCGGCGGCGTGATCGTCTGCAACCGCCCGCTCACGTTGGAACTCGCCCGCGTGATCTCCGAGATTTTCACCGATGTCATCATCGCCCCTGAGTTCGAGAGCGACGCGCGCGCGCTTCTCCAGAAGAAGAAAAACCTGAGACTCATGAGAATGAACGAGGCCTATCGCGACGAGAAGAAATCGCCGGTCATCCGCTCCTGCCCCGGTGGCATCATGGTGATGGACCGCGACCACACCGCGCTCGGCCTCGAACACCTCGAATCCAAAGTCGTCACCAAACGCCCGCCGACCGAAGCGGAAATGCGCGCCATGCGCTTCGGCTGGCGGATCGTGAAACACGTAAAGTCCAACGCCATCGTTTACTCCAGCGCGGACCGCACGCTCGGCATCGGTGCCGGACAGATGAGCCGCGTGGATTCGTCCCGCATCGCGATTTGGAAAGCCAAGGAAGCCGGGCTCGATCTCAAAGGCAGCATCGTCGCCTCCGACGCGATGTTCCCGTTTGCCGACGGCCTGCAATCCGCGATCGACGCCGGTGCCACCGCCTGCATCCAGCCCGGCGGCTCGATGCGTGACGAGGAAGTCATCGCCGCCGCGGACGCCGCGGGCATGGCCATGGTCTTCACCGGCCACCGCCATTTCAGGCATTGAGGTGATCCGCCTCCGGGCGGGCCAAACTTTGCGACATTATTTGTTCCGAAAGGAAAATCGGCCGCGTCTAAGAATCACGCCATGTCCATCAAAGCCAAGCTGCGCATCTTCCATCGGAAAATCGCCCCCTGGGTGCTTCCATTGCTCCTGCTGAGCGCCGCCACCGGGCTGGTGTACCGGATCGGGCGGGCGTGGTTCGGGATGAGCAAGGAAACCGGAGGAAAGGTCCTGCACCTGCATTCCGGCGAGTGGCTCGGCGACAACGGCTCGGTGATCTATCTGTTGATCACCGGAGGCATCCTGCTCTTTTTGATTTTCTCGGGGCTGTGGATGTTTCTAACCAGCAAGAGCCCGAAGCCCGGCATGCGGAAATCCCACCGGATGCTTGCGGTTGTTTTCTCGCTTCCGCTCGCCGTCAGCGCGGCGACGGGCATAGCGTATCAGGCGGGAGGAAAATGGTTCGGTGCCGGCGAAGGCACGATGAAATTGTTGATGTCGCTACACGAGGGGACCTGGCTGGGCAATACCTGGCGGCCGTTCTACATCCTGTTCATCGGGCTCGGGCTGATCGGCTTGTGCCTCACCGGCCTGCGCCTGCTTTTCCGGGCGAGGTGACCGCTGGCGGTTTCATCAAACAGGCCCAGCAGACTACAACCACTGCGAGCACGCCCCAAGGAACGAGCCAGCCGAATCGCGTGTAAAACGTGAGCTTGGTTTCCCGTTTCATGGTCCCTGAAATCGTGCCCTGCCCGAGCGCCGCCAGCCGGACGTGGACCTGGCCGTTAGGATCGATCAATTGCGAAACGCCGGACGTCGCCACCACGAACATCCACCTGCCGTTCTCGCAGGCGCGGATGCGGAACAATTCCGCATGTTGGTCATGCTGCCGGGCGCTCCAGGACTCGGCATCCATCGTCGGCACCACGAACATTTCGGTGCCCGCGGCCGTCATCTGGCGGACGACGCCTTCGTAGTCACAGTCGAAACAGATCGGCGTGCCGACTTTGCCATGAGTGGCTTGAACCGGCAGAGCCGTGGTCCCGGGAGTGCCGTCGTCGAAGAAATGCACGGGATGCACCTTGGTATGCTCGCCGAGAACACCGGTGGGATCGAGCGTGAGCGCGATGTTGCGCCAGACATCACCTCCGCCGGGGCGGGACTGGGTGCCGAGTGTGAGCGTGATGCCGCGCTCGTGGCAGAGATTCCGCACGAGCTCCCAATCGCGTTTGTTCTCACGGATATCGTATGGCACCGCATATTCCGGCCAAACCATATGGCGGACGGTTAGAGGAAATTGTCGCGTGCCGGTGAGGTAGGCGTCGAGAGACACGTTTTCCAATTGCACGCCGGCGACGCTAACGGCCAGAGGATCATCCGCCCAAGGCTCCGGACTGCGTCGCAAAAGAGCGATCCCGACCCCAAGGATCGCCAGCGGAAGGATAGCCAATTTCCACAAGCGCATCGTGCCGAGCACGGCGGTTAGAATGACAATCGCGCTGACGCCATACACGCCGACCCACGGCAGAAGCGTGTTGGGTCCCATCGCAAGTCCGGCGGTCATCCAGGGGAATTTGAGCGGAAACAACTCGGCACGGATGAACTCCCAGCCACACCAGTTCAACGTGGTGAAAACCGCCAGTTGCCATCCTACCACGCCGCGCGAGCTGGCGCGGCTCTGCATTTCCGCAAACAACGCAGTGAATGCCGCGAGGACACACCACAAGACGACGACCATCGTTCCGAAAATATGGAACAACCAAGAAACCCCCAAGCCGTATGCCGTCATCCCGTGCAGAAACCCGAGGGTCCTGGCCCGGGTCCCGTGTTGCCCGCGCAATGCCAGCAGCAGACCAACCAGCCCCGGAAACACCAACCATCCCCAGCCGAGCGGTGGATAGGCCATCGCATAGACCGCCCCTGAAAGCACCGCCATGCCACATCGCGCTGGAAACGATCGGATCATTCCCATGGATGCCGGATCGGCAGTCAGGCATCAAGGTCATTTGCCCGCCACCTTTCGGGTCCGCCTCAAGCGTCAATCCACAAGCCGGACAGCCGGTCACGCCGAGCGGCGCGTCTCGGCCCGGTCCTGATGGAGGAAATGATTCCAGCTCTCGTCGGCGAGGCCGTTCTCGTGCATGCCGAAAAGCGGCCGCCAGCGCGGGGCGAACGGCTTGCTCTGCGGGTGCATGTTAGCCTCGTGCGGCAGCTTGTTGCCCTTGCGCGTGTTGCAGCGAAAACAGGAGGTGACGATGTTGTCCCAGGTGGTGCGCCCGCCTTTGTCACGCGGCGTGACGTGGTCGAGATTGAGCTGGGTCTCGGGCAGGACCTTGGTGCAATACTGGCAGGTAAATTTATCCCGCAGGAAGACATTGCGGCGGGTGAATTTCACCTCGAGCCGCGGCAGCCGGTCGTAAAGGGACAGCACGACGATTTTCGGCACGCGGATGGCGATCTTCGCGCCGTGGATCATTTCATCGCTGGCATTTCCGACCGAGTAGGAAATCCACGACGAAAGATCATGGGAATTGAAACGCTCCTCGCCCTCCACCTGCACGACTTGGGCATGGCCGATGCAGAGCAAATGCAGCGAGCGGCGGACGGAACAGGTGTGGATCGGTTGCCAGAACCGATTCAAAACGAGCACGGGATGTTCGAGTATGGCAGTCATGACCTTTCCCAATCAATCGCCGGCAAACTAGCAAAGCCCGCCGCCCCGGCAACCCAAAAGGTTGCGAAACGCCCGGCCCGGCGAAATTTCCCCGCTCCCCCCGCACGTCGGAATCCACGGGAAATTCCGCCTTCGACTGTTAAATCCGGATGTTTGCGGCCCGATTCTGAAAAATCGGACCCTCTGGAACGTCCATGGGATTTGCATTGCGGATCCCCTTTCTCGGGCATACCGCAAGCATCTCATTTCCACCCACGAATGGATTCCATCTCAGGTTCGCACCTCGCCACCTCGCCACCATTCAACTCCCCACAATTAATGTCGTGGCCACGACATTAATTGTGAATGATTGTCATCGATGAAAGCGAAAACCGAATTGTTGCTCTATCGATTGCTGTGGCTGGCTGAAAAGCCGCTGCGGCCCACCTACTTCAATCTTGAACAATCCTTCGAGGGCTGGGCCTATCGGAGCGGCTTGCTCAATCAAATCCACCAGCTCGAGGCGCAGGGATTTCTCGAAGCCACACAGGATCCGGCATCAGGAAAACAACTTCACCGCCTAACGGACGCTGCGCGGGCCATCATGTTGGGTGGGCGAGATCCCGAAAAAGCATGGGCGGCACCTTGGGATCGCAAGTGGCGTTTGTTCCTCTTCGATATCCCGGAGCAGGCAAAATCGAAGCGCCGGCAACTAACTCGCGTGCTCGCCAGAGCCGGCTGCGGATGCCTGCAAGGCAGCGTGTGGATTTCGCCCGCCACTCCACCCGAAATTGAGAAGCTGGTTGCGACCGAGGATCCGGATTGCACGCATCTTCTGCTACTTCTAGCAGATTCCAAAGGCTCGAAGGTGGATGCGAAGATGATTGAAGGCGCTTGGGATTTCGATGCGATCAACGCCGAATATCAGAAGCTTCAGGAAATCCTGGATAGTTTTCCGCAGGTCCTGCGCGACAACACGCGGGACGCGCTCGCGGACTGGACAGCCTCGGAAAATGCCGCATCGCGCGCCGCCTTGCGGATGGATCCACTCCTGCCATCGGAGTTGCTACCAAAACATTACGAGGGACGCAAAATCTGGAAAATCCGCGGGAAAATACTAGCTCAAGCCGCCCGCCTCGCCGCTTCTCTGCCGGCCTGATCTCAAGCGGAGTTGTTCCCAAAAAACCACAGGCCTGAGGCGCAGCTCAGTTTTTGCCGCGAGCCAAAAGACGCCCATCCTTCGCATCCCCCGGGGCATCGCCAGAACGCGGCAAGTGACGTAAAACCAACGTCATGGATGCGCCGACTGCGTTGATTTGTCCTAACCCTGCGGGTGAGCCGAAAACCACCCCTGAAACGCCACCCGGCTCTTGGCCGCTGGACACTCCCGGCGGACGTTTTTATGCCGAGTGGGATGATCAGGCCCCCGTTACCCGTGAGGGGCAATTGATTTTCTTTTTCATCCGGATGCCTTCCCCACCATCGGTATACCAAAACACTACCGCGACCGCGCCGA
>CAMDLP010000040.1 GCA_945901795.1 Akkermansia muciniphila
TTGAGGGGAGCCATCCTGCGGCTTCACGACGCGGAAGTTTTCGAGACCCTCAACGCCGGCTTCCACCACCACAGCGCCAAACCCCACGCCGCCTTGCGCCTCCTCAAAACTTCCCCTCCAAAAATCAGCTAACCAGACAACCGCCCTGCGCGGAGAACCCACTCCGGAGCTTTGTTCAATTTAGTTTGAACTCTCAGGGAAAGCTCCTTAAATTCCAGCCCATGGACGATCTGCTGGACGGAGATCAATACGAAATGGACCCCTTGGAGCGCCAGGTGGTGGCCATGTTCGTGGATGGCGTGCGCGTTTTGGGCCTGCCCCGCTCGATCGGCGAAATCTACGGCCTGCTCTTCATTTCACAATCCGGCCTGTCGCTGGACGATCTCGTGCACCGCCTCCGTATCAGCAAGGGCTCCGCCAGCCAAGGACTGCGGACGCTCAAAAGCCTCGGCGCGGTCCGCGAAACCCACGGTGGCGCCGATCGCCGCACTTATTACGAACCGGCGATCGAGCTCAAGCGCCTGGCCGGCGGCTTCATCCGCGAACAAATCCGCCCGCACCTTGAGAACGGCAAAACCAAGATCGGCCACCTGGCGGAAAGCGCCCGCGAGATCGAAGACCCCGAGCGCCGAAAATTCCTTGGCGAGCGCGTCGAACGGTTGGAAACTTGGATGCGCAGCGGCGGCAGAGTCCTGCCGATGCTGCAAAAACTTCTCGGACAATGAATTCCACCGAACCCCAGCTTCCGGAATGGTTCTGCCTCCGCTGCCAGACCAAGCGCGAGCACATCGCCGCCGGACATTTGCGCGAACTCGAAGGCGTCGAGGTTTTCTGCCCGCGCCTCCGCTACCGCAAGGCCACCCGCCGCGGCAAAATCTGGTGGGTCGAGCCGATGTTTCCCGGCTACCTGCTGGCCAAATTCAACATGGCCGAGATGGAGCGCGCCGTCACTTTCTGCCAGGGCATCCGCGGGCTCGTGCGTTTCGGCTCCGAAATCCCGCCCGTCCCCGAGTCGTTCGTCGAGGCGATCAAACACGAAATCCGCAACCGCAAGGGCGCCGAGCAGGACGAGCTCGTCACCCTCAGCCCGGTCATCCAGATCGGCGATGACGTGGAGGTCGCCTTCGGCCCGCTCCAAGGCATGCAGGGCACCGTCATCAGCGTCCCGTCCGCCACCGAACGGGTGAAAATCCTCATCGAATTCCTCGGAAACCCACAGGCGATCGACATGGACCTCTTCTCGCTCCTGCTGCCCAGACGTCCGATCCCCTGAAAATAAAAGCGTTTCCTACATGATTGCGTGACTCACCTTGTGGGTTTCCCGTTGAATACTCGCCGCAGCCACCGGCGGGAACTCCCCCCGCCGATGACCACACACCACCCAGCCGCCCGCCTCGCCCAGGTTTCTATCCCTCCCGGATAGATCGACCAAGGGCGGCAGCGTCACAGCCACCGATCTCGATTTCCCACCGCTTGAAACCTGACCTATCCACCGACTTCCTGATCATCGGTGCCGGCTTCTCAGGACTCGTGATCGCCGAGCGCCTGTCCGCCGCCGGTTGGAAATGCGTCGTCGTTGACCGCCGCAACCACCTCGGCGGCAACGCCCATGACGGCATCAACGCCGCCGGCGTCCTCACCCACCATTTCGGCCCGCACTACTTCCGCTCGAACTCGCCGCGGATCGTCGATTACCTATCCGCTTTCACCGCGTGGCACCAGGTGAGCTACACCATCAAGAGCCACGCCCGCGGCCGCTACTGGAGTTTCCCGATCAACCTCAACACCTTCGAGGAATACCTCGGACGGCCCGCGACCACCGGGGAATTCACCGCCTGGCTGGAACAAAAACGAATCCCCATCGCGGACCCGCAAAACTCCGAGGAAGTCATCATCTCCCAAGTCGGCCGCGAACTCTACGAGCTGTTTTTCGAGGGCTACACGCTCAAGCAATGGAAGCGCCACCCGCGCGAACTCGACGCCTCGGTCTGCGGCCGCATCCCCGTCCGCACCAACCGCGACGACCGCTATCTATCCGAATCTTTCCAAGCCCTGCCCAAACACGGCTACACCGCGCTGTTCGAAACGATGCTCAACGCGTCGCCCGGCGTCGAACTCCACCTCGGCGTGGATTTCGAGGAAGCCCGCGCCCGCTGGAGCCACAAGCACCTCGTCTTCACCGGCGCCATCGACGAGTTCTACGGCCGCCGCTTCGGCGCGCTGCCCTACCGCTCACTGCGCTTCGAGCACGAATCGTTTTCCGCGGAACAACTGCGCTCCCGCGAGCCCATTTCCGGAAAACCCGGCTTCTGGCAGCCCGCGATGCAGGTCAACTATCCGGAGCCCGAGGTGCCCTTCACCCGCATCGTCGAGATCAAGCACGCCACCGGCCAGCAAATCGACGCGACCACCATCGTCCGCGAGTTCCCCAAGGACTGGACACCCGACGACGAGCCGTTCTATCCGGTCCCCGCTCCCGAAGCGCGCGCCGCTTTCCTCCGCTACTCCGAACTCGCTGCCGTCGAGCCGCACACCAGCTTCATCGGCCGCCTCGCCACCTACCGTTATTATAACATGGACCAGGTCACCGCCATGGCCATCGCCGAGGCGGACAAACTCATTTCCCGATACGGATCCAATCTATGAAAAAACTATTCATCGCGGGCCACCGCGGCATGGTCGGCTCCGCGCTCGTGCGCGAGGCCGAGAAACTCGGCGGCTACCAGCTCGTCACTGCCACCCGCGACCAGCTCGACCTCTGCGACCAGCGCGCGGTCTTTGATTTCCTCGCCGCGGAAAAACCGGACGTCGTCATCATCGCAGCCGCCAAGGTCGGCGGCATCCACGCGAACTCCACCTACCCCGCGGACTTCATTTACGAAAACCTCAGCATCGCCTCGAACCTCGTCGAAGGCAGCCGCCGCGCCGGAGTGCCGCGCGCGCTGTTCCTCGGCTCGTCCTGCATCTATCCGAAGATGGCGCCCCAGCCGATGCCCGAAGACTGCCTGCTCACCGGGCCGCTTGAAGTCACCAACGAGGCCTACGCCATCGCCAAGATCGCCGGCCTCAAGCTCTGCCATCACTACCGCGCCCAGCACGGCCTGATCTACCACAGCATCATGCCCACCAACCTCTACGGCCCCGGCGACAACTATCACCCGGAGAACTCCCACGTCATCCCCGCCCTCATCCGCCGCTTCCACGAAGCCAAAGAGCGCGGCGACGCCAGCGTCACCATCTGGGGCACCGGCACCCCGCGCCGCGAGTTCCTCCACGTCCACGACCTCGCCGCCGCCTGTTTCCACCTATTATCGTTAGACTCGCCACCCGACTGGGTGAACGTCGGCGTCGGCGACGATGTCACCATCCTCGAACTCGCCACCCTCGTCGCAAAGACCACCGGCTTCATCGGCGGAATCCTCACCGACCCCACCAAGCCCGACGGCACCCCGCGCAAGCTGCTCGACATCTCGAAAATCAAAGCCACCGGCTGGCAACCCACCGTCCCCTTCGCCGACGGCCTCGCCGCCGCCTATCAGGATTTCCTCGCCACCCTCGCCACCGGCGCGGCGCGTCTCTGAAAAACAAAACATCACCCATGAAACGCGCACTCATCACCGGCATCACCGGACAAGACGGTTCCTATCTCGCTGAATTCCTGTTGGAAAAAGGCTACGAAGTCCACGGCATCAAACGCCGCGCCTCGCTCTTCAACACCCAACGAATCGACCACATCTACGAGGACCCGCACGTCGAGAACTCCCGCTTCCGCCTCCACTACGGCGACCTCACCGACGCCTCTAACCTCACCCGCATCATCAGCGAGGTGCAGCCAGACGAGGTTTACAACCTCGGCGCGCAATCCCACGTCGCCGTCTCGTTCGAGGCCCCGGAATACACCGCCGACGTCGATGCCATCGGCACCCTGCGGCTGTTGGAAGCAATCCGATTCCTCGGGCTTGAGAAGAAAACCCGTTTCTATCAGGCGTCCACCTCCGAGCTCTACGGCCTGGTCCAGGAAATCCCGCAGAAGGAAACCACGCCGTTCCACCCGCGCTCGCCATACGCCGTGGCCAAGATGTATGCCTACTGGATCACCGTGAACTACCGCGAAGCCTACGGCATGTATGCCTGCAACGGCATCCTCTTCAACCACGAGTCCCCGCGCCGAGGCGAGACCTTCGTCACCCGCAAGATCACCCGCGCCATCGCCAACATCGCGCAAGGTCTCGAGTCCTGCCTGTTCCTCGGCAACATGGATTCCCTCCGCGACTGGGGCCACGCCAAAGACTACGTCCGCATGCAGTGGATGATGCTCCAACAGGAAACCGCCGACGATTTCGTCATCGCCACCGGCAAGCAGATTTCCGTCCGCGAGTTCGTCCGCATGTCCGCCCGCGAGGCCGGCATCGAACTGGCATTCTCCGGCGAGGGCGACCAGGAAATCGCCACCGTCACCGCCGTGAATAACGACCTCGCCCCGGCAGTCTCCGTGGGGGACGTCGTCGTCAAGGTCGATCCCCGCTACTACCGCCCCGCCGAAGTCGAAACTCTGCTAGGCGACCCGACCAAGGCGAAGGAAAAACTCGGCTGGGTCCCGGAAATCACCGTCGAGGAAATGTGCGCGGAGATGGTCGCACACGATCTCGACATCGCCCGCCGCCACTCGCTGCTCAAGCTCCACGGCCACCACGTTTCCGTTTCCAAAGAATAACATCATGAAAAAAGTCTTCGTATCCGGATGCTATGACATCCTCCACGCTGGTCACCTCCAGTTCTTCGAGGAGGCGCGCGCGCTAGGGGACTATCTGATCGTATCGTTCGCTTCCGCCGAGGTGCTGTGGCATCACAAGCGCCGCAAGCCGTCCATCCCGGACGACCACAAACGCGTCCTGCTCCAGGGCTTGCGGATGATCGACGAGGTCATCGTCACCCAAGGCCACAAGGAGGGACTCGACTTCGAGGAAGACTTCCTGCGCATCCGCCCGGACTTCCTCATCGTCACCGAGGACGACAAATACGGCGACGTGAAACGCGAGCTCTGCGCCGCGGTCGGCGCGGAATACACGGTTCTCGCCAAGACCCCGCCGCGCTTCGAACCGGTCTCTACCAGCTCGATCGTCCGCTGGGTGCAGGCCCCCACCGAAGCGCCCCTGCGCGTCGATTTCGCCGGCGGCTGGCTCGACGTCCCGCGCTTCTCGCGCCCCGGCGAGTTCGTGGTGAACTGCGCGATCTCCCCGCTCGTCTCCCTGCGCGAGTGGCCCTATGAAAAACAGGCCGGCCTCGGCGGCAGCGGCGCGTGGGCCCTGCTCAACGGCCGCGACGGCGTGGACTCGGAAATCGACCTCGGCGTCGGCTGGCAGGACCCCGCCGTGATCCGCGAGACGGGTCTTTGCGTCTGGCGCTCCGGCCCGAAACCCGTGCTCGATTTCAAACAGAACGGCGACTTCCTCACCGGCCGCATGGCGGTTTACTGGACCGGCACCCAGCACGACACGCCCGGCGTGGTCAACCACCCGCGCGACTACGACGGCATCGCCCGCAGCGCCCGGGTCGCCCGCGAAGGCGCCCTCCAGGCCGACATCCGCTGCCTTGCCGACGGCGTGCACCTCTATCACATGACCCAGCTCGCGGAAGGCATGGACCCGCTGCCCGAGATCCCCGGTGCCATCGCCCGCAAATACTGCGGCGGTGGCTACGGCGGCTACGCGCTCTATCTGTTCGACGGGCCCGCCCTCCGCGACGCGGCCATCGCCGCCACCCCAGAACTCCGCGCCGTCGAGCCGTTCTGCCGCGTCTGATCGGCGGGCGCATAGCCTTAGTCAGTAATGGTGAGGATCCCCGCATCCCATCTTCTTTTTCTCTTCGACGTTCGATGTTTGACTTTCGATGTTCGATGTTTGATTCCCGCTCCATGCGCACCATCCCCATCATCGGCCTGCCCGTTGCAGCGGCCACCTACGCCGGAGCCGTGAAATGGATCCTGGAGCGCGCCCGCAGAAACGACCGCGCCCACGCCGTCGAGGCGGCTAACACCCACGTCGCCGCGCTCGCCCGCAGCGACGAGGGTTTCGGCGAGTCGATGCGCCGCTTCGACCTCATCTGCCCGGACGGCATGCCGCTCGTGTGGGCGCTCAATGCATCACTCGCCGCGGACGAGAAACTAACGGAGCGCGTTTACGGACCCACCTTGATGCTCGAAACGCTCAAGGCGACGAGCGGCCTGCCGGAATTCAAACACTTCCTGCTCGGCGGAAAACAGAGCACGCTCGATCGACTGACACAAAAATTCGCCGGAGATTTCCCTAACGTCACCATTGCCGCCACCCACTCGCCGCCGTTCGGCGAGTGGCCGGAAAGCGAGTTCGAACTCATCGCCGACAAGATCCGGACCTCGGGAGCCAACCTGATCTGGGTCGGCCTCGGCTGCCCGAGACAGGAGCACTGGATCGCCCGCAACAAGGACCGCCTCCCGCCGGGCGTCTATTTCGGCATCGGCGCGGCCTTCGCCTTCCACGCCGGCGAAGTGAAACAATCGCCGCCCGTCTTCCAAAAGCTCGGCATGGAATGGGCCTACCGCCTCGCCATGGAGCCCCGCCGGCTCTTCAAGCGCTACTTCACCTACAACTCGCTCTTCCTCTATCACCTCCTCAGGGATAGACGCTGAAATTCGGAAAAGCTGAAAACCTGAAATCAGAACCTCCGGACCACCATTCAGCCATATTCTCAGCTTTTACATCTTTCTCTTCATTTCAGCATTTCAGCATTTCAGAATCTCAGCTTTTACCATGAAAATACAATCCATCTGCTGTCTCGGCGCCGGTTACGTCGGCGGCCCCACCATGGCCATGATCGCCGCCAAGTGCCCGCACATCCAGGTCACCGTCGCGGACATGAACGAAAAGCGCATCGCCGCGTGGAACTCGGACACCCTGCCTGTTTACGAGCCCGGACTTGATAGTGTCGTCGCCTCCGCGCTCGGCCGGAACCTCCACTTCACCACCGACATCCGCTCTGCCATCGCCGCCGCGGATTTGATCTTCGTCTCGGTCGGCACCCCCACCAAATCCTACGGCATCGGGGCCGGCCGCGCCGCCGATCTCCGCTACATCGAATCCGCCGCCCGCCTCATCGCGGAAGTTTCCGAAGGCCATAAAATCATCGTCGAAAAAAGCACGATCCCGGTCAAAACCGCCACCGCGATCAAGTCCATCCTCGCCGCGAACTCCCCGCACGGTGCCACCTTCCAAGTCCTCTCCAACCCCGAGTTCCTCGCCGAAGGCACCGCCGTCGAGGACCTCGAACGCCCGGACCGCATCCTCATCGGTGGCGAAATCACTCCCGAGGGCAACGCCGCCGTCGAGGCGCTCGTCTCGGTTTACGCCAACTGGATCCCCCGCGAGCGCATCCTCACCACCAACCTCTGGTCATCGGAACTTTCCAAGCTCGTCGCCAACGCCTTCCTCGCCCAACGGATCTCTTCGATCAACTCGATCTCCGCCCTCTGCGAGGCCACCGGTGCCGACGTCGATGAAGTCGCCCGCGCCATCGGCATGGACTCGCGGATCGGCCCTAAATTCCTCAAAGCCTCCGTCGGTTTCGGCGGTTCCTGCTTCCAGAAAGACATCCTCAACCTCGTCTATCTCTGCGAATCGTTCAACCTTCCCCAGGTCGCCAAATACTGGCGTCAGGTCGTGCAGCTCAACGACTGGCAAAAATCCCGTTTCGTCGAGAAAATCGTCCGCACCCTTTTCAACACCGTCAACGGCAAGCGCATCGCCATCCTCGGCTTCGCCTTCAAGAAGGACACCAACGACACCCGCGAGTCCCCCGCCATCCAGATCTGCCGCGACCTGCTTTACGAGCACGCCCACCTCGCCATTTACGACCCGCGGGTCAGCCCGGAGACGATCCATCAGGATCTAATCGCCGCCGGGGTCTCACCGGAGCTCATCGACTCGAACCTGGAAATCTGCACCGACCCCTACACCGCGGTCACCGCGGCGCACGCGCTCGCCACGCTCACCGAGTGGGACGAATTCCGCACCCTCGACCTGCCGCGCGTTTACGACCTCATGCTCAAGCCCGCCTTCGTTTTCGACGGCCGCGCCGTCCTTTCGCTGGAAGCGCTGGTCGCCCACGGCTTCGAAGCCTTCGTCATCGGCAAGGGGCTGTAGACAAAGCCCCGCTTTACAAACCAGTCATTCCCAACTAGACAGTTCTCATGAAGGCAAGCGTCATGGATCTGCGTTACAGGACCAAGGAGGTTCTCCGTGCGCTGGAAGCACGCGAGGAAATCGTCCTCACCCACCGGGGCGCGGAAAAAGGGAAAATCATCCCGCTCGGCCAGCAGCAACCCGCGCGGCGGCCGCAAATCTCAAAGCTCGCGGCCGTGGGAATGTGGGCGGACGACCATGAGTCAGTTCCCGACATGGTCGCCAGACTCCGCAAACCACGCCCATGCTGATCGATACGGATGTCCTGATCTGGTGTCTCAGAGGAAATCCCAAAGCCATCAAGGCGATCGACGGACTTGAAAACCGTCTCATTTCCCAAATCACCCGGATGGAACTCATCGTCGGGTGCCGTAACAAATCCGAAATTACCCTCCTCAAACGCTTCCTCGTCGAGGGTGGTTTCCGCGTGATTGCGCTGAGTCAGGAAATCGGAAGCCGGGCCGACCTCTACCTGGAGGAAAAGCACCTCACCCATGGCGTCGGCCTTCCGGACGCGCTCATCGCCGCCACGGCCTCCCTCCAAGGGCAGCCTCTTTTCACCGCAAACGCCAAACACTTCCGTTGCTTTAGCGACATTGAGGTCAAACGCTTCATTCCTTGAGCTTCCCTGTCATTCCAGTTTCTCAGCATTTCAGCATTTACCCCATGAACATCCATCCCGAGTTCCACCGCTTCCTCCACCGCCACGACAAGGAGAACCTTCTCGGCCAGCGCGGCCTCGTCGTCTGGCTTTGCGGCTTGTCTGGATCGGGGAAATCCACCATCGCCAACGCCGCCGAGCGCGTGCTTCACCAGCAAGGCCGTTTCACCACCATTCTCGACGGCGACAACCTCCGCACCGGCCTCAACTCCAACCTCGGCTTCACCGACGAGGACCGCCTCGAAAACATCCGCCGCATTTCCGAGGTCGCAAAAGTCTTCGTCTCCCAAGGCATCATCACCTTCGTCTCCGCCATCACCCCGCGCGGCGAACTCCGCGATCTCGCCCGCGGCCTGCTCGGCAACGACCTCTTCGAAGTTTACATCAAGGCGAGCTACGAAGCCTGCGAACAGCGCGACGTCAAAGGCCTCTACGCCAAGGCCGCCCGCGGTGAAATCGCCCATTTCACCGGCAAGGACGGCTCGTTCGAAGCCCCGCACAACCCGGACCTCGTCCTCGAAACCGAGAAAACCACCATCGAGGACGCCGCCTTCGAACTCCTCGAAGCCATCCGCGCCAGGATCGCCGTGCACCGCCCGCTGTGAAAAAATCCGCCTTTCCCGGCACCTTGAAAAACGCTGAAGTCCAAAGGGCTTCGGCGTTTTTTTTACTTCCTACCCCGGCTCTCGATGCCGCCAGATCCGCTCAATACATTACAATACAACTCAACTTAATAATTATTTCTTGACCTGACTGAGCCACCCGCCTACCCCCTCCCGCGCCTCTTCATTTTTCAGCATTTCAGTTTTCAGCGTTTCAGCATCTACCCCACCATGCCCAACTACCACCTCAGCCAGCTCGATCAACTCGAAGCCGAAGCGATCTTCATCCTTCGCGAAACGGCCGCCCAGTTCGAGAACCCCGCCCTGCTCTTCTCCGGCGGCAAGGACTCCATCGTCATGGCCTGGCTCGCCCGCAAGGCCTTTTGGCCCGCCCGCATGCCCTTCCCGCTCGTCCACATCGACACCGGGCACAATTTCCACGAAACCATGACCTACCGCGACGAGTTCGTGGAACTCATCCGCGCCGCCCTCGTCGTCGGCTCCGTCCAGGACTCCATCGACAGCGGCCGCGTCGTTGAAGAAAAAGGCCCCAACGCCTCCCGCAACAAACTCCAGACTGTCACCCTGCTCGACACCATCGAGCTCAACCAATACGACGCCTGCCTCGGTGGCGGCCGCCGCGACGAGGAGAAAGCCCGCGCCAAAGAGCGCTTCTTCTCCCACCGCGACGACTTCGGCCAGTGGGACCCGAAAAACCAGCGTCCCGAACTCTGGAACCTCTTCAACGGCCGCAAAAACCCCGGCGAACACTTCCGTGTCTTCCCGCTCTCCAACTTCACCGAGATGGACATCTGGATGTATATCCAACGCGAAAAAATCCCGCTCCCCTCCATCTACTTCTCCCACGAGCGCGACGTCTTCGAGCGCAACGGCTCACTGCTCGCCGTCACCGAGTTCCTCAAGCCCCAGGACCACGAACCCGTCACCCGCCAGATCGTCCGCTTCCGCACCATCGGCGACGCCACCTGCACCGGAGCCGTCCATTCCACCGCCTCCGACCTCGACGAAGTCATCGCCGAAGTCGCCGCCGCCCGCCAAACCGAGCGCGGCACCCGCTCCGACGACAAACGCTCGGAAACCGCCATGGAAGACCGCAAGAAAGAAGGATATTTTTGAAGAAAAAGCGTCGAAAGTCTAAATGTCTGAAAGTCTAAAAGTCATAAGACCCCGCAACTTACCTTCGACCTTTACACCTTTAGACTCTCAACAACGATCACATGACCATAGAACGCTTCGAAGACCTCCGGATCTGGCAGGACGCGCGAGTCCAAGCCAACCGCATTTACGATTCGTTCGGCCCTAACGCTCCGTCAGCCCGCGATTTTGGCTTTAAGGATCAAATTCAGCGTTGTGGCGTGTCCGTGATGAACAACATCGCTGAGGGATTCGAACGCAGATCGGATCCCGATTTCGCGCGCTTTCTTGATATCGCCAAGGGTTCGAACGGAGAAGTCCGCAGCATGCTTTATCTGGCAGAAGATCGCGACTATCTTCCATTCCAAGTCGCCAATGAAATGAGAAATTCCAGTGAGAATCTCAGTCGTGCCATCGAATCACTCGCCAAACACCTCCGAATCTAACAAACGCCGCTCTTACTCTTCGACTTTTAGACCTTCGACTTTTAGACCTTCGACTTTTAGACCTTCGACCTTCAGACCTTTAGACCGCGCAGCGTCTTCCTCTTCAACTCCTCGACCTTCAATTCTTCAAAACTTCAACTAACCATGGACTTACTAAGATTTTCAACAGCGGGTAGCGTCGACGACGGCAAATCCACCCTCATCGGCCGCCTGCTCTATGATTCCAAATCCATCTTCGAGGACCAGCTCGAGGCCATGGAGGAATCCTCCCGCCGCCGCGGCGACGAGAACGTCAACCTCGCCCTCCTCACCGACGGCCTCAAGGCCGAGCGCGAGCAAGGCATCACCATCGACGTCGCCTACCGCTACTTCGCCACGCCCAAGCGCAAGTTCATCATCGCCGACACCCCCGGCCACACCCAGTATACCCGCAACATGGTGACCGGTGCCTCCACCGCCAACCTCGCCATCATCCTCCTCGACGCCCGCAAAGGCGTGATCGAGCAGACCAAGCGCCACAGCTTCATCGCCAACCTGCTGCGGATCCAGCACCTCGTCGTCGCCGTCAACAAGATGGACCTCGTCGATTACTCCGAGGAGGTTTATAACAAAATCGTCCAGGACTTCCGCGACTTCGCCTCCCGCCTCGACAACATCGTCGAAATCACCGACATCCCGATCTCCGCGCTCAACGGCGACAACGTCGTCGACAAGTCCGAGCACATGCCTTGGTATCAAGGCCCCACCTTCCTCTATCACCTCGAGCACGTCTATGTCGGTGGCGAGGAAAACCACGTGGACGCCCGCTTCCCCGTGCAGTGGGTGATCCGCCCGATGAGCGACGAGTGGCACGACTTCCGCGGCTACGCCGGCCGCGTCGCCGGCGGCGTTTTCAAACCCGGCGACGAAGTCACCGTGCTGCCCTCCGGTTTCAAGACCCGCGTCAAAGCCATCCACAGCCCGGACGGCGAGAAGGAAGAAGCCTTCGCCCCACAATCGGTCTGCATCACGCTCACCGAGGAGATCGACATCTCCCGCGGCGACACCCTGGTCAAGACTAACAACCCGCCCGTCGTCTCCCAGGACATCGAGGCGATGATCTGCTGGTTCTCCAACAAACCGATGCCGCCCAAGGCCAAGCTCGTCATCCGCCACACCACCCAGGAAACCAAAGCCATCATCCAGGACGTGAAATACCACGTGGACATCAACACCCTCCACAAAATCGAGGGCGTGGACGGCTTCGCCATGAACGACATCGGCCGCATCACCCTGCGCACCGCCGTGCCGCTCATCCACGACTCCTACCGCCGCAACCGCGCCACCGGCTCCTTCATCCTCATCGACCCCGGCACCAACGAAACCGTCGCCGCCGGCATGATCGTTTGAGACGTAAACGCTGAAAAGCTGAAACGCTAAAATCAGGAAAAAGCGCGCCCCTCTGGGGATCGCGTGGCGGCGATCACCGGTCGCCGCGAAAGCAGCCCTTTCCTGCAGGACTCCATCACCCTCAAAATCTAACCAATCAAGGAGCCATCTGGAAGAAGACGGGATGGACCGTGGTCCAGCCCGGTGGTCCAGCACTACCGCTCTCTTCTTTTTCTCGCCCCTCTTGCGCCTTTTTGCGGCTAAATCCCCAATCTCATCTCACCCGGATCGACGCTCACCGAGCGACGCTACAATCCCAGTGGCTGCGGCTTCTCGCCGCAGAGCGTGCAAGGAGCGTCTCGCTCCGAGTCTTTCTTCGACCTTCAACCTTCCGACCTTCCGACCTTCCGACCTTCCGACCTTCCGACCTTCCGACCTTCCGACCTTCCGACCTTCCGACCTTCCGACCTTCCGACCTTCGACTTCTCAGCCGACCATCCTTCTCGCCTTCCCCCTCGCCAGCCACCCCCTGACCAACTGCGTCAGCACCACGCCCACCGCGATCAGGCACAAACCCGTGATCGCCGGCATCAGCCTGCCATCCGCCAGCCCCACGCCGCTGAGGACAACCCCGGTGCCGATGACTCCGTTGCACAGGACACCGATCGGCAGATAGAGAAAAAACGGCGCCCGCAGGAACCCCAGCAGGTAGTTCTGGAAAAAAAACGGAATCCCCGGCGTCAGCTTCATCACCAGGATCAATTTCAAATGATCCCCCCGTGGCAGCTCCGGAATCTGGATCGCCGTCGCCGCCAGCATCTTCTCGACCAGCCGCCGCGCCGGCCCCGCCGCCAGCCAGTAGGTCCAGGCGAGATTGAGGGAAATCGCCAGCATCGAAAGCGAAACCGCCATCACCGGTTGATGCCGCCAGACCACGCCGGCGGTGAAAAGCAAGGCGCTCGTCGGCACCGGCAGCCCCGGCAAAACCACCAACGCCAGAAACAATGCCCAGGGATTCTTCACCAGATAGCCGTTCACCTGTGCCCACAGCTCCTTCAAAACCGCCAGATCCACCCCTGATTTCCAAGCCACCCAGCCGGCGAGCAGCGCCGCCGCCAGCAGGCCAACCAGCCCGATCCGCACCCGCCGGTGCAACAAAAGCTTCCGTAGCATTTCCATTCCGCGAGGACGCTCGCTGCTGCCCGGCCCCTTGGCAAGCCCCGGGAGCGTGGAGTCCCGCCGCAAGCCTTGGACTGCGTGCAGCCTGCTGCCGCTTTCCGTGAGACAGCCTGCTGTCCACGCCGCGCGGTATGATTTTGGATTTTAAATGCTGGATTTTGAATGACAAAAAATCCGTCACCGTCCGTCTCATCCGAAATCTCTCCCTCCGCCCCTTTGCGACCTTTCCGCCTTCGCCGTTCAAATTCTTCCCATCCGCATCGACGCTCACAGAGCGACGCGACAATCCCCAGCCCATCCAAAATCCCCCCTCCTCCTCTCATTCTTTTTATTTGTTCATTTTTTCTTGAACAATGCATTGGCCAAATCACTCTCCCCGCGTGAGTGTCTGAGGGATTTGAGACACAAGCCCACTCCCGCGGCGGCCTCATCGCCCCGCAAACCCGCAACCAAGGGCGGCAGCGTGCCCGGAAAGAAGATCCCCGGTCAGCGAGACGCCTACCCGTGCTTATCCCCCGCCCCTCCGTCCTCCGTTTTCGTTTCTTAATTTCGCGTAAATCCGCGTAATTCGCGGTTAAAAATCTCTTCTCTTTCCCATCTCGCGCCGTTGGCGACAAGTAACCGGACCGGGCCAGATCCGCCCTACCGCTGTTCGCGTCTCGCTCTCTTTTCTTCTGCTCACTGCTCACTGCTCACTCGGCACTTCTTCCTCACCCCATGCGCATCCTCGTCACTGGCGGCTCCGGCTTCATCGGCAGCCACCTCGTTGAGCACCATCAAGGCTCCGCGGAAATCGTCGTGCTCGACAACCTGCGCTCCGGCTACCGCCACAATCTCGACGGCCTTGCCCATACCTTCATCCAAGGCAGCGTGACCGACCGCGCCACCGTGGATGCCGCCATGGCCGGAGTGGATCTCGTCTTCCACCTCGCCGCCATGATCTCGGTGCCGGAATCTATGGGCGCTCCCCGCGATTGCGCGGAAATCAATGTCCTCGGCCTGCTCAACGTTCTCGAATCCGCCACGGCCGCCGGAGTGAAAAAAGTCGTTCTCGCCAGTTCCGCGGCCATTTATGGCGACAACCCGACCGTCCCAAAATTCGAGAGCATGCTTCCGGAGCCCAAGAGTCCTTACGCCATCACCAAGCTCGACGGCGAATACTACCTCGAACTGTTCCGCCACGACGGCAAACTCGACACCGCATCCCTGCGATTCTTCAACGTCTTCGGCCCGCGCCAAGACCCCAAGAGCGCCTACGCCGCTGCCGTCCCTATTTTCATGCAAAAAGCCCTCGCTGGCGAGGCCATCACCATCTTCGGCGACGGCGAACAAACCCGCGATTTCGTCCACGTCCAAGACATCGCCGCCGCCCTCGCCCACGTCGCCAACCGCCCGGACCTCCACGGCACCTACAATGTCGGCTACGGCACCAGCATGACGGTCAACGCCCTCGCCGCCCAAATCATCCGCCTCGCCGGCTCCTCCTCGAAGATCGTCCACCTCCCCGCGCGCCCCGGCGACGTCAAGCACTCCCGCGCCTCCATCGACAAACTGCTCGCCACCGGCTTCCGCCACGTCAGCTCGCTCGAACAAGGCCTTGCACAAACCCTCGCCTTCTTCCGCCCTTCGACCCCTGATTAATCTCCGCGCCTTCCTCCGCGCCCTCCGCGCCCTCCGCGCCCTCCCCGACTTCGCGTTTCGATTCTCTTCCCATTGACCGCACCGCTACAAACCTCTCCCACACATTTCCTTCATGAAGGTCGCCTTGGATACCGCCATCAAACGATGAACACCGGAAACATCAAATCCGTGCTGGCATTCAACCGGGATATTTTACAAGGAATGTCAGGAACTCTCTGAAAAACTTCTCAGGGCCATCCAGACGGCCAATACCGCAATCGACTCCAGAGGATGACGTTCTTCGCATATTTTTCCTCTTCACCCCGGCCAAGCCGGGCATTCCCACAAGCCTCTTGATTTTACGCCCGCAACTCACATCATCCTCGTGATCTGTGTTCTACATCTGCGTCCATCTGCGTCCATCTGCGTCCATCTGCGTCCATCTGAGTTCATCTGCGGTTCAAACCTCTTCCCAGCCGCACCGCCATACGGCGGAAAAGTGGCGCGGCAACTCAGTGCTTCACCAACTCCGGCAGATCGCAGTAGATCAATACCATGAGCATCTACGCAACCCTGTGGAGCCTCAAGTTTCCCGCAGAGGGTTACTCAAATGCCAAGGACGAATGGGTCGAAGTGATCGCCCAAGCCGTGCCTCCCCACATCGGCTCGCCGACACCCGGCGAGGGCTACGAGGATAGCGACCCTTTTGCCGCCTTTCTGCCGCCAGCCGTGGAGACCGACGGCCAGGGAAGCGCCCCCTTCATGCGGGCGGTCGTGATCGTTGCGGGGGCCCGCGCCAAAGGCACACCGCGCAGCAGCCAGGAATATCCCGACCCGCTACTGGTCCTCTCCGGCAGTGAATATGCCGCCGCCACCTTTGAAAAACTGCTGCAAACCATCAGCGAGCGTCTCCATCACAGGCATCCCCGTTGAAACCATGAGTGCTTTGAATCCCAATGTCGGGGCTCTGAAAAAGCTCTGGCCCACATTCCAAAAACACGGAGTCCGGAAAGTCTGGCTTTTCGGATCGCGGGCACGTGGTGATTCTCGCGACGATAGCAATTGGGATCTGCTCGTCGATTTCTCCTCGCCACCGAAGTTTGGCAACTTCATGGGATTGAAACTGGACCTTGAGGATCATTTGGGCACCAAGGTCGATCTGTTGACGCGAAGAAATGCATGCCGCCCCCGATTCCTCAGAGCCATCCAGGCTGAAATGCGGCATGTTGCATGACATGAAGCAATTGCCGGAGATTCTGGTCGAACATAAAAATGCGATCCGCTGTCTGTGTGCGGATCTTGCGGTCCGCGAGCTCTGGGTCTTCGGCTCGGTCGTGACCGAACGGTTTGATCCCGCCCGCAGCGATTTGGATTTTGTAATCGAGTTCTTCGATTCGAACAAACCCGGAATCTTTGACGCTACATGACGCTGGCGGAAGGATTGGAACTTATCTTCCAGCGACCGGTTGACCTGATCACCCGGCAGTCCATTAAGAATCCGGTCTTCCGCAATGCGGTCGATTCCACCAGCCAGTCACTTTACGCGGCCTCAAGCGCACAACCTGCGGTTTGATAGGCAGTATCTACCGGTCGGAGCGCACCGAGTCATCCTCCATCTTGACTTCGAAACCACCACGAACGATTCTCCTACCGTGCAAATCTCCATCGGACCATGCGTTTTTCCCGCCTCCATCCCGGAACATTTCGAGACGGCTGTTCAAATGACGCGACAAGAACTCGAGGCGGAGATCCGCAGCGAACTCGATGCTTTCCCCAGCACTCCCGCCTCATGACTTTCGACCTTCGACTGCGGCGGGAAAGTTGGCGCGATGCGACCACCATGACCACCGGCTCAGATATCACCCGCCGTTGAAACCCTCTTTCAATCCAAATATCGTAACTCCATGGAATCCACGCACTCCCAGGCGGCGCATCAGCTGGATTTCCTCTCGGACGATCCGGATTTATTGCTCGCCATGGTCTTCGGCTCGACTGCGGACGGGAGCCAGCGGCCTGACAGCGACATCGATGTTGCGGTCTATCCGGGCAAAAAACTGGAAAGTCGCAAACGACAGCTGCTGGTCGATGAAATCGCAATCGCTACGGGCCGGGCGGTGGATCTGATCGACCTCACCCATGTGGACGGAGCACTGTTGAGGCAAATTCTCCGCTCTGGCAAAATCGTTTTCTCGAAAGAACCAGGCATCCTCGGGACCTTGTCCGAACGCCTGCTGGATTGGCAGGAGGACTTCGAACCGCAACTGAATGCCTTGCTCGAAACCCGGCTCCAACGTTTCACCGCCCCCATCCATGGATCGTGACATCATCATCAGGAAACTCGATTCGCTGGCCAGATGCGTGAAGCGAATCGAGGAAAAAAGGCCGGCGACGCTGGCGCAATTGATCGATGACATCGACATCCAGGACATCCTCAGCATCAATTTGGAGCGGGCCGTCCAGGTGTCGGTTGATATCGGCGCCCACCTCATTGCCGACCTCTCCGTGCCGCCGCCAAAGACCATGGGAGATGTTTTTGCCATTCTTGCGGCGGAAAAACTGATACCGGAGGAAACAGCTACGGCGCTGCGAAGGGCTGTCGGCTTCCGCAACCTTTCCGTCCACGCTTACGACCAAGTGGATTGGGAGCGGGTGTTCGAGATTGTCCACGAACGTTTGGATGACTTCAGGAAATTTGCCGAATCCGTCACACGCATCATGACCTCGAAGCCATAGATCATAGATCATAACTCCAAAAACTGGAAGCCCTGATGTCGGCAATGGGTCACCGGGTCACAAGTCCCGGGCGGATCTATCTGACCGGCGGCGCGACAGCCCTCCTGCATGGATGGCATACCATTCCCGCCTGTCTGGTCAGGATGGCAAGGCCACGTTTAAGTCGCGCCGGTCTGATGTCCGCATGCCTCCCTTGTGATGATGGAGCGGAACTAGCACTCGACGAAAAACTAGAGGCGGAAGGCACCCGTGCGCACACCTGTTACAACGCCCTCGTGCGTGAACTCATCAGTTTCGAACATGCATTGGACCACCGCTTGAGCAAACAGGATCAATCATCCATCTAAAGCGAGTCTGTCCTCCGTCCTCCGTCCTCTGACCTCTGAAATTCGAGAACAACCCCGCCGACTTGACAATCAAAGTTTTCCAACTGATTCTCCCATCATGAACACGACCATGGACACGTTTCCTTTTCCGGCTTCGGCTCCGGAAAACTTTGAGAAGTCGATCGAAATGACCCGCTCCGAACTCGATCACCATCTGCGTCTGATGGCGGCGCTGAAAATGTTCGAACTTGGGCAAATCAGCAGTGGAAAGGCTGCTGAACTAGTCGGCATGACCCGCGTTGACTTTTTTCAAACTTGCTCCCGCTATCATATATCCATCTTTAATTATCCACCCGGTGACGCCGAGCAGGAAATTCGCCGCGATCTTCAGGCTTTTTCCCAGCACGATCCCGCATGACTTTCATTTGCAACGCAGGGCCGGTGATCGCCTTGGCTAAAATCGACCGCTTGTCCTTGCTGCAGGATCTTGCGAGTTCGGTGTTGATTCCCGAAACCGTGTTGCATGAAGTGCTGGCCAAACCGGGTCCTGATGCGTCCCGCATCATCGCTGCCTCACGGAGCTTCCTAAATGTGCGCCCACCCCCGGAAACTATTGATCCAGCGGTACAATTGGGCGGCTTGCATCGCGGCTTGCACCGGGATGGGGGATAGGGCATTCTCCACTCATGTCCTACTTGAAGCCATCGATTGGCCGTCCCCGCCGCAGCTCGTGCGCGGACGAGGCCTTGCGGGCGGAACTCGGGCGCATCTCGCGGATGACCATCGAAGAACGCGTCAAGGCGGCGTTGACGCTGCGCGAGCGCTTCGATTGGCTTCAACCGGAAGCGGGAAAGCGAATCCAGTTAGAAAAGTGAGGCTTGCAGGACGAAGAACAGACCAACTTGCAGGTGGCGGACCGGATTGCCGGGATGCTGGCGGCATCGAACGTGCCGTGCGTGGTGATCGGTGCCATTGCTCTTGCCGCGCATCGATATGTCCGGTTCACCGAGAACATTGATCTGGGGGTGCTCGCCGACCTGCCGCGAATGCGAAGTCTCGTGGATTCGTTGCGGGCGGCGGGATACGATGTCGAATTTCATGAACCCGATGAAGATGATCCGCTGGGTGGGGTGATTGACGTTTCCGGACCATTCGGACTGGTGCAGCTCATTAGCTTCGAAGGCCGATTTCCCGCGGAGGTGTTGAAGGATTTGCAGCGGTGAGTGGATGGGCCCAGATCGATATCCGTGAAACACCAGCTCCTCCGTTTCCTCTGTTACCTCCTGTAAAAATATCCAAATCCCCATCGTCCCGGCTCCGCGTTCCTTTGCTACCTTCGCGCCTTTGACTCCGTTGCCCTACGTCCATGCCAACAGGCTTCGCCCAATTTGAAGTTCGCTAACGCTCACAGGGCATTGCGGTTCAAACTATCCTCACTTCTGTTCAAAAAAAAATTTTGAATGTTGTCATTGATTCTGCAGCTGATGGCGGTTCTTCCATTCAAAATTCAACTTGACCTTTTCATCCCACAAGGCATTTTTGATACATGACTGAGCAAATTAGACTTCGGATTGACAGCCAACTGGCGGCGGATGCGAACATCGTATGCCGTGAAATCGGGATCACACCCACTGCCGCAGTGTCGATGTTGTTTGCACAAATGGTAAAGTTACGCGGGCTGCCTTTCCGCCCCAGCGACTTTCCCGCCTTGGACGAATATAGCGTCACTCTGAGCCAAGCGACATTCGCGGAAGACGCCGCCATTGCGGAAATCGTTGCGTCGCGCCAAGCAGGCAGGCTGAAAACCTTCGCTGGCGGACTATGATCGAAGTCCTACTTTCGGAACGAATCCGAAAAACAGCGACCAAACTGCCGCCCGACCTTCGTGAAAAAGCGTCTCAGGCGATCACCCAAGTGGCTCAGGCCTTTGGTGATCCTCATCAACACCGGGGCCTCGGGCTTCGCAAGCTTGCCAAGCGTTCCTATGAAATCCGGGTGCATCTTCAGTGGCGGGTCGTTTTCATTCATGATGATACTTCCCTAATTGCTTACGATATCATGAACCATGACGAGCTTGCACTCTGGTTGCGTGGCCAGCGCAAGTGATGTCTTAACCCACGAGTCTCACAGGAGCAAGCGAAGGAAACCCGGGTAGGGCCGGGCGGCCTCGCCCCGCCCACTTCACCTTCTCCCGCCGGAGGCTATTCTTCCTCTTCTCATTCACCACGCATTCGCACCGCCATACGGCGGGAAAGTGGGTCCGGCGAGCCGCCGGCCCCTACCCAGGTAGGGCCGGGCGGCCTCGCCCCGCCCACTTCACAATCTCCCGCCGGAGGCTATTCTTCCTCTTCTCTTGCTCTTCCCATCCGCACCGCCATACGGCGGGAAAGTGGGTCCGGCGAGCCGCCGGCCCCTACCCAGGTAGGGCCGGGCGGCCGCGCCCCGCCCACTTCACTTCTTCCGCCGGAGGCTACTCTTCGCTTTCTCTTTCACCACCCATCCGCACCGCCATCCGGCGGGAAAGTGGGTCCGGCGAGCCGCCGGTCCCTACCCAGGTAGGGCCTGGCGGCCTCGCCCCGCCCCAGGCAACCGAGGCACCGAAACACCTCTCCAATTCGCGTTGATTCGCGTCCATTCGCAGTTAGATCCTCTTCCCATTCAAAATCCAAAATCCAACATTCAAAATCTCTCCTCCCTCCGCGCCCCCTTTGCGACCTCCGCGCCTCCGCGGTAAACTTCTTCATATAGGACTGCTCCCGACGTATCGGAGCTTTCCCACAGGCCGACATGTCGGCCCGTGAAAAGCGGGGACATGTCCCACGCGCTCCGTCCTTTCTGTGATTCAATTCTCGTGCTTTCGCCCTAATTTCCTCAGCATTTCTCACACCATGAGCCTACCAGCGATCTCACCTCACCAAATCCGTGAGGACATCCTCCGGGATCCCCGCTATCCGGTCCACCGGATCGCCGCTCAACTGCGCCCTTATCTGCAGATTCTCATCGAGCAATTCCACCCGGAACATGTCATCCTTTTCGGTTCCTATGCCTATGGCGAACCCACGCCTGACAGCGATGTGGATTTGCTCATCATCAAGGAAATTACCAGATCTTCGGTCTCAGACGCCACCAGCATTCGTCGGGCAGTCAGGCATCTACGCCACACCGTTGCGAATCTGCCTCTCGATATCATGGTCCGCGCACCCGACGATTGGCAGAGGCGAATCAACAGCGGCGGATCATTCCACACCGAAATTGCCAAGAAGGGTCTCACACTCATTTGAAAACCGACGAAAACAATCCCTCAGACTGGCTCCGCTCGGCCAAAATTCGGCTGCATTCCACTGACTGACTCCACCCAATCGAAGGAGCAACCGAATCCTCTTCTCACAGCCATTCAGACCACCACGCGGCGGATAAGTCGGCGGCCCACGGCGGAGCGCGCCCGACCTCTGGCCTCTCGCCTGGCGAGTGCCACGGCCTCATCGGCCGCAACAGTGCGGGAATGATCGAAATGAGCCGGCTTGCGTTCACCAAAATTCCCTATAACTTTATTTCATGAATCACTCAGCCGCCATCATGATCGACTGCCCTAGCGAAGTCTTGCTAGAGCTGCACGTCAGCGAAGAAGAACTCGCCGGACTCGTCAAAGAAACCACTGCGATCGCGCTATTTCGCACGGGTAAGCTTTCATCCGGTCTTGCCGCAAAATGGGCGGGGCAAGACCGAATACCTTTTCTCATGAAAGCGATGGAACAAGGTGCCCGTCTCTTGGATCAAGGCGAAGCCGATTTCCGCCGTGAAACATCACTGCTTTGAAAGATTTATCGTGACGTTTTCAAATACAACACCGCTCTTCGTCTTTTCAGCCCTTGGGGCGTTTGATCTCCTTCGCATGGTTCATGGCCATCTTCACATTGTCGAAACCGTAGTGGCCGAATGTGAGGTTGGCGGTCCAATAGCTGTGCCAGACCTGCGCACTCTAAGATGGATCACCATTGAACCCGCTCCGATCTATCCAGACCCACGGTTCTACATGCTCGACGCCGGAGAGCGTGACACCATCTCCGCAGCACTTTCTCAAGTGAACGCCCGCGTCTTGATCGATGAGCGCCTCGGCAGAAACCTCGCGGAATACCATGGACTCGATGTCGTCGGTAGCCTTGGCACTCTCCTAAAAGCGCATCAGCTCAAGAAGATCCCGCATTTCCTCCCTGTTGTCCGCACACTCCAGGCAAAAGGCTTTCACTATCACGAACCGCTTGTCCAACGTCTCGCCAAAATCGCAGGCGAGTGAGGTGACTACGTCCTCTCCTTTCGCGTCCATTCACGGTTGAAAAACTCTTCTTCTTCGACCGCCCTTCACCCCTCACCCGCACCGCCATCCGGCGGAAGGTAGGGCTGGGCCGCCGCGCCCCGCCCACTTCACAATCTCCAGCCGGAGGCTACTCTTTCTCTACACTTGCTCTTCCCATCCGCACCGCCATACGGCGGGAAAGTGGGTCCGGCGAGCCGCCGGTCCCTACCCAGGTAGGGCCGGGCCGCCGCGCCCCGCCCACTTCACCTTCTCCCGCCGGAGGCTATTCTTCCTCTTCTCTTTCACCACCCAGCCGCACCGCCATCCGGCGGGAAAGTGGGTCCGGCGAGCCGCCGGCCCCTACCCAGGTAGGGCCGGGCGGCCGCGCCCCGCCCACTTCACTTCTTCCGCCGGAGGCTACTCTTCCTCTTCTCAAGGACACAACGTTTCACAAGAAGCCCTTGGACCGCCAAGCGGCGGATAAATGGGCGGATCGGGCCGAGTCCGCCCTACCGGGCAAACAACAGGGTCCGGCGAGCCGCCGGCCCCTACCTTTTGAATCATGGAAGACATCGGTCGGAAACATCTTCCTCACGCTGGCTTGCCGGTCAATCCGACCCACTCCGAAGGTGAAGTCTATTTCATCACCATCTGCTGCATCCCGCGCAACATCAACCAACTCGCGACGTCCGAAGTCTGGCAAGCCATTGCGGAAACCCTTGCAGTGCGCGAAGGACAGGGAGATTTGACCTGCCGCCTGGCCCTGGCGATGCCCGACCACCTTCATGGTTTGTTCGGGTTTCCGGGTTCAAAGCCGATGACGAAAGTGATCTCCGATTTCAAATCCTGGTTGGCAAAACAATGCGGTATTCAATGGCAACGGGATTTCTTCGACCACCGGCTGCGGAATCTTGAATCCGCCACAGAGAAAGCGAGATACATCCGGATGAATCCCGTGCGGGCAGGCTTGGCAGCCAATCCACAGGATTGGCCGTATCAAAGGTAGGGCGGATCCGGCCTCGGTCCGCCCACTTCACCTTCTCCCGCCGGAGGCTACTCTTTCTCTTCCCTCTTACATCTCAGCAGCACCGCCATGCGGCGGACAAGTGGGTCCGGCGAGCCGCCGGTCCCTACCTTTTGCCCGGTAGGGCGGATCCGGCCTCGGTCCGCCCACTTCACCTTCTCCCGCCGGAGGCTACTCTTTCTCTTCCCTCTTACATCTCAGCAGCACCGCCATGCGGCGGGAAAGTGGGTCCGGCGAGCCGCCGGTCCCTACCTTTTGCCCGGTAGGGCACGTCGCGAATAGCGCCTGTCCAAACTGCCTACAGGCCTTCGGCAGTTTTGGACCGAGTCCGCCCTACCCTTCTTCTGCCGGACTTGTCCCGGCAGTCTATCCCGGCACAGCACGCGTCGCCGGATAGTAGCCATCGAACCCGCCCCTCCACGTGTCGCCTGATTTCATCTACACCCGCCATGCAAGCGTCGCTGCTGAAGCACGGGAAATCCGCCATTCATGGATCGCGAAGGCTCTCTCCGATCCTGAACTGCGATACCAAGATCCGGATGACCCGGATGTCGAGCGATTCTTCCTCAGGATTCCCTGAATACGGAAACAGGGTGCTCAGAGTAGCAACAAACACCAAGGTTGCGCCATGGCGGGTGGTGAGTGTATTCTTTGATCGAACCATGAAAAACAAACTATGAAGCTGCATCTCGATCCCCAAGCGGACGCCCTGTATCTCCGTCTGGATGACTCGAAAATCATCGAGTCTGAAGAGGTGGCGCCCGGCATAGTCCTTGATTTCAATGAATCTGGCGAAGTCGTCGGTGTGGAAATGCTCCAACTCTCAAGCCGCACCTCCAAAATCCGCTGGAATGCAATTGAGTTTGAAACTGCAGCTCAGGCCACGGCTTGACCGCTCCCGACCTCCGACTCTTCAGCCTGTTTTTCTTCTCTTACCGCACAGGAAGATGGCTGCGCACGAATGCCTGATCCTGAATTGCTGGATCGGGCAAGCTCGATGGGTCGTATCCTGTTCACCCGGGATGACGATCTTCTTGTCGAGGCTGTTCTTGCCTCAAATCAACAATCCTCAATCGTCAATCCACCGGATCGATTGACGATTGATGAACTCCGATTGTTGATTTTTGATTTGAGAAACCATCCGCCATACGGCGGGAAAGTGGGTCCGGCGAGCCGCCGGCCCCTACCCAGGTAGGGCTGGGCCGCCGCGCCCCGCCCACTTCACAATCTTCCGCCGGAGGCTAATCTTTCTCTTCTCTTTCGTTCCACCATGGAAACCGTTTATATCGAAACCACAATTCTGAGCTACCTGGTCTCCCGACCAAGCCGGGACATCATCGTAGCAGCCCGTCAAGAACTCACGCGGGAATGGTGGGAGCATTCACTGCCAGGTTTCGACTGCGTCCTTTCTCAAATCGTTCTCGATGAAATCGCAGCCGGTGACCCGGCGCACGCCGCGAAACGTTTGGATCAAGCCAGCTCTCTCGGTGCTCTCGCGGTGAACGGATCATGCCTGGAACTTGCCCAACTGTATCTTGACCGTGGCTATGTTCCGAAAAGCGAAATTCGCGATGCCCTGCGCATTGCGGTGGCGGTCATCTGGAAAGTGGATTATCTCCTGACGTGGAACTGCAAGCACATCGCAAACGCCCATTCGCTTCGCCAACTCCGCAAATTCAGTGAAAACCAAGGCCATGAATTCCCACAAGTCTGCACCCCTGAAGAACTCTGAGAACCGGCCCCCTTTCGAGGATCCGATCGTAAAAGAGGTCCGCGACACCCGTCACAAACTGGCTTCACAACTGGGTAATGATCTTCAGCAAATCGCGCAGGATCTAACTCTACGCCAAAAACAGCTGGGAGACCGTCTGCGAAATTTCTAAATCCAGCCTACCTCAACCTCTTCCGCCGAACTCGTCCCGGCAGTCCATCCCGGCAAAGCGTGCGACGCCGGCGTAGCATCGCGAAGACGGAGGCTACTCTTCGTCTTCCCAAGGACTATCCATTTCATGACAAGCCCTTGAACCGCCATACGGCGGGAAAGTGGGTCCGGCGAGCCGCCGGTCCCTACCTTTCAAAACCCCATCGTCCCGGCTCCGCGCCCCCTTCGCGACCTTTGCGCCTTCGCGGTTCAATCCTCTTCCCACCGCAACACCGAGCCGCAGGCCACCGAAACACCGAAACACCTCTCCCTCCCCACCTCTCATGCACCCAGTTGAAATCCCGCCCCGCTGCCTTGGCGTCGTCATCCCCGTTTACAACGAGGAAAAGACCCTTCACATCATCGTCGAGAAAGTCCTCGCCCGGCCCGAAGTCGGGGAACTGGTCATGGTCAACGACTGCTCCTCGGACGGCACCTGGCAGACCATGCAGGACCTCGCCAAGACCGACGACCGCATCCGCATCTTCACCCACGAGGTCAACCAAGGCAAAGGCGCCGCCCTGCGTACCGGATTCCAGCACGTGAATTCCGAGATCATCATCATCCAGGACGCGGATCTCGAATACGACCCCGACGAATACCCCAAGCTCCTGATGCCGATTCTCACCGGCCGGGCGGATGTCGTTTTCGGCTCGCGTTTTCTCGGAGCCGGCATGCACCGGGTCCTCTACTTCTGGCATGCCGTCGGCAATCAATTCCTCACCTTGATGTCCAACATGTTCACCAACTTGAATCTGACCGACATGGAAACCTGCTACAAGGTCTTCCGCCGTGAGGTTCTCCAGCAGATCACCATCGAGGAAAACCGTTTCGGCTTCGAGCCGGAAATCACCGCCAAAGTGGCCAAACTCCGGGTGCCCATCTACGAGGTATCCATTTCCTACTACGGCCGCACCTACGAGGAGGGCAAAAAAATCGGCTGGCGGGACGGCGTCCGCGCCATCTACCAGGGCGGTTGTCTGGTTAGCTGATTTTTGGAGGGGAAGTTTTGAGGAGGCGCAAGGCGGCGTGGGGTTTGGCGCTGTGGTGGTGGAAGCCGGCGTTGAGGGTCTCGAAAACTTCCGCGTCGTGAAGCCGCAGGATGGCTCCCCTCAA
>CAMDLP010000041.1 GCA_945901795.1 Akkermansia muciniphila
CGTAGGACGAGGTGGTCGACAACGAGGGCGGATTTGGTCATAAGTGTTTCCATGGCAGGCTGAAACTGCCAAAACGGAGGCCAATGTCTAGTATTTTCTTAAATCGCCAATGAACATCGACCATGGCTGATTTCCGGGCAACCGCCCTGCGCGCCGGTCATCTTGCCGCATTTGGGAGTTTCCAAATCGCGCGGTCCGTCTAGCTTCCTGCCCCCATGTCCGCCAAGATTCGTTTCACCTCCGCCACCGCCACCGGGCTCGTGCTCGCCAAAGTCGGTCATCCCCAGCGCGATGAGCCGCTCCAGACGTCCAAGGAAGTTTTCAAGATCGAGGAGAAGGACCAGGAGCCGCTTGCCGCCATCTTTCTCAAGCCCTTCAAGAATCTCACGGCCCACCGTTTCAGCCATCATTCGTCGCTCGACCAGCACGAGATGAACGCCTGTGCCGCGGCCATCTTCGCCGCGGATGACGGGCTGTTGGAAAAAGGCTGCGACATCGCCAAGCGCCTCTACGCCAAGTCGAACCATCCTAACATCAAGTCTGGCGACCTCTGTATTTCCCTGGTTAGGGACATCGATATCAACGGCGAGCTCACCCGGGGCCTTTGCATCCTCAAGTCCGAGAGCGTGGTGCCCTTCCTCAGCATTTCCACCCGCGACGGAGATCTTGAACTCCACACCGAGCAGGGGATCAACCCGGAGAAAATCGACAAGGGCTGCCTGATTCTCGATCACCTCGCCAACAAGGGCTACTACGTCCTCACCTTCGACCGCACCGGCTCGGACTCGCGCTTCTGGGTCCGCGATTTCCTCGGCGTGGTGCCCGTCACCGACAGCCCGTTCCTCACGAACAAATACGCGGGCATGGCCGTCGCCTTCATCGAGAAGGAAAAGAAAGGCAAGCCCGCCGCCGACGACACGCCGCCGTGGGACAACTCGAACGCCGCGATCACCTACTTCGAGGAGAAGGAGAATTTCAGCCTCCGGGAATTCGAGGACGAGGTGCTCAAGACGCCGGATGCCAAGGCCAGGTTCGCCGAGCACCGGTCGAAAATCGAGGAGGAGCAGGGACACAAGTTAGATGACTCGTTCGAGATTTCCAAGAAGGACGTCAGCAAGGCCAGGAAGAAGATCCGCACCTCGATGAAGCTCGATACCGGCGTGGAAATCCGCCTCAAGCCCGCCCTCGCCGACAAGCCGGACGGTGTCCTCGAGCACGGCTTCGACGAGGCGCGGAAAATGAAGTTCATCAAGATCTACTTCAACGAGGATCTCGCGGATTGAGCGGTCTTACTGACTCGCAGGTGTCCGGGTTGGCGGGTGCCTGGTCGGTTCGCGACCAACGCTAACAGGCCCGGCGGCGGAGGTGGAAATGAACCGCCTCACACCCACATCACCAGCAATCTCGGCGTCCATTCGGGCGCGGGGCTTGCCCGCATGGTCCTGGAACCGGGCGTCATTGTTCTGCCCCTTGACCTCTTCTTCCCAGCTTCTACCCCAAGCCTTTCCCAAAGGACAGTTGACAGCCGCCCGATTTTTGTGGGATGACTCCATAAGTGCGATTTTCAGCATTCTGCCAACCCAACCTCCCACCAGTCATGAAACCACGAGCCCTTCGAATCCAATGTTTGAGTCAACCCTTCCGCGGCGCACTCGCCATCCTGTGGGTGCTTTCACTCGCTCCAAGCTCGTCGGTCGTGCTGGGTCAGGCACCCGCCACGGTGCCCGCCACCACCAACGTAGGCCCGCAGGAAGCATGGCGTCTCCCGAATGAACAATTGGATTCCCTCGTCGCGCCGATCGCGCTTTATCCCGATCCCTTGCTGAGCCAGACATTGGTGGCTTCCACCTACCCGCTGGAAATCATCCAACTCCAGCAGTGGATGGAGCGGAACAAGAACCTCAAGGACCAGGCACTTGCGGACGCCGTGCAAAAACAGCCATGGGATCCCAGCATTCAGGCCATGGTCGCGGTGCCGGAGGTGATTGAGCGTCTTGCCGGGAATATCCAATGGACCACGGAGCTGGGGAACGCGTTTTTGGCGCAGCCGGAGGACGTCATGGCCTCCGTCCAGCGCATGCGCGCGAAGGCTCAGGGAACGAATGTGTTGGTGAGCAACACCCAACAGAAGGTGGAAACCCAGGTTGTCGAAGGAGAAAAGGTGATCATCATCGAGCAGGCTAACCCGCAGGTGGTTTACGTCCCTTCATACGATCCGGTGGTGGTCTATGGACCGCCGGTTTATCCTTACCCGTCCTACATCTATCCGGGCTATGTGCCGGGAACGGCACTCGCCTTTGGAGTGGGTATCGCCCTGGGAGCCGCGTGGGGCAACGGCTGGGGCTACAACTGCGGCTGGCACGGCGGTGACGTCGATATCAACGTCAACAACAACTACGTCAGGAATTCCAACAACTTTAATAATATCAATAACATCAACGGCGGCAAATGGTCGCATCAACCCGCCCATCGCGGTGGTGCCCCGTATGGCCGCGGTGGCATCGGCGGAGTCGGCGGCGGAACCCGTCCCGGAGGAGTCGGTGGCATTGGTGGAGTCGGCGGTGCCGGAAGACCCGGCGGCGTTGGCGGTATCGGTGGCGCTGGCGGAGCTGGAAAACCCGGCGGCGGTGGTGGTATCGGTGGCGGAGCTGGAAGACCAGACGGCATTGGCGGTGGCGCGACTAAACCCGGCGGAGTCGGTGGAGTGGGCGGCGGCGGTGCCCGTCCCAGCACGCTGCCCAGCAACAGCATTGGCGGACGGAATGTCTCATCCGGATCGAGCGCCAGCAGGAGCGCCTTCGGAGGAAGCGGTTCCAGCGGCGGTGCCGCACGGGCCAGCAGCTCCAGGGGAAGCAGCAGCATGAGAAGCTCCGGAGGTGGCAGTCGCGGAGGCGGCGGCGGAGGGCGGAGTGGCGGCGGCGGACGGAGTGGTGGTGGCGGACGGAGTGGTGGTGGCAGAGGCCGATAATCACATGCAACCCATCCATTCGAAATACATCAACGAAAACCAACATCATGAAAACTTCTAAACATTCAATGCCCGCGATCCTCTTCTCCGGGCTTCTTTGCATCGTCTCGCAGGCAGCCCCTGAGGGAACCAAGGAGGCACAGCCAACCCAGAAACTATTTGATACGCCCCAGCAGGCTGCTGAAAGCCTGGTGCAGGCGGCCGCCTCCTTTCAGGTGCTCGCACTCAAGGAGATTCTAGGCCCTGACAGCGAGGACATCGTTGCCTCGGAAGATCCCGCGATGGACAAGCAACGGACGCTCGCGTTCGCCGCCAAGGCCAAGGAAAAACAAGCGATCGAAATTGATCCCGCAAATCCGAATCAAGCCACTCTATCGGTCGGCGAGGATGCTTTCCCCCTGCCCATTCCCATCGTCAAAAAGGACGGCAAGTGGTCCTTCGACACCGCCGCCGGGCGCGACGAGATCCTCAACCGCCGCATCGGTGCCAACGAACTCGACGCGATCGAAATCTGCCGCGGCTTCGTCGAGGCGCAGCACGAATACGCCGCGGAGAAGCACGACGGATCGATGGTCCACCAGTATGCCCAACGCATCATCAGCACTCCGGGCAAACAGGACGGCCTCGCATGGAAGAATGCGGGCACTTGGGAAGGCCCCGTAGGCGAGGAAATCGCCAAGGCCCTGACCCAAGGTTACAGTCCGAAAGACAAACCCCAACCCTATCACGGCTACTACTTCAAGGTTCTGAAAGGCCAAGGTCCCGCCGCGCCGCTCGGCCAACTCGATTTCGTCATCAATGATGCCATGATCGGCGGCTTCGCGCTCGCCGCCGCACCGGCCGAATACCAGGTCACCGGCGTGAAAACCTTCATCGTCAGCCACACCGGCATCGTTCACGAAAAAGATCTCGGCAAGGACACCCTCGATGCCTTCCAGAAACTGGAACTCTTCAATCCCGACGATTCGTGGAAGCCCACGGAAGATGAGTGGTAAGTAAACTGTAGCGGCGCGTCTATGACCGTCGAAAAATTGTCTTTCCAGCCGGTTTTTTTGCTTCTCAATTAGTCTATCGGTATAGCCTCGAATCATCGTGCATCTGATGAAAACCAACAAAACAATGGCCGTCATGGCCGCCATCACCACCGCCATGGCGCTCGCCGCCACCGCCCAGACCAAGAAACCCAATATCCTGGTCATCTTCGGAGACGACATCGGCTACTGGAACATCAGCGCCTACAACCGCGGCATGATGGGCTTCCGAACGCCGAACATCGACCGCATCGCCAAAGAGGGTGCGATCTTCACCGATCATTACGCGCAGCAATCCTGCACGGCGGGGCGCGCGGCGTTCATCGGCGGCTCCTGCCCGCTGCGGAATGGCATGTTGAAAGTCGGCATGCCCGGCGCGAAGGAAGGCTGGCAGAAAACCGACGTCACCATGGCCACGGTGCTGAAAAGCCAAGGCTACGCCACCGGCCAATTCGGCAAAAACCATCAGGGCGACCGCGACGAGCATTTGCCCACGATGCACGGCTTCGATGAGTTCCTCGGCAATCTCTATCACCTCAATGCCGAGGAAGAGCCGGAGAATCTCGATTACCCGAAAGATCCTGAGTTCCGGAAAAACTTCGGCCCGCGCGGCGTGCTGAAGTGCAAGGCCAACGGCAAGGGCGACGAGCTCATGTATGAGCGCAAGACGATCCGGACCGACGGCCAGCCCTTCGCCGAGTTGAAGCGGCGCGCGCTCATCAACTCCGCCGCGCAGGCCGCTAACGACTCACCCGACTTCTCCGCCCGCATCCGCGAGGGGCGTCCGGGCATGTGATTTCCTCTTCCGGGAAAATCGCGCCGCGCTGGAGGTTTTGCTATCCATCCGTCCCTGGTTTGTGCGAGACTGTGCCGTTGTAGAACGCTCACAGTTTACCCGCCATGAACAAGATTCTCATTGGAGTGATTTTTGTCGTCGCACTGTCCGCCAGCATCCTCGTGCTGCTGGAAATCGGTCGGCGGATTGGTGCCCGCCGCTTGGTAACCGAGGGGGAGGTCGCCGCGAAAGGTCTCGGCGCGCTTGAGGGCGCGGTGTTCGCGTTGCTCGGCCTAATGATCGCTTTTACCTTTTCCGGGGCGCTCGCCCGTTTCGATGCGCGGCGGCATCTTGTCGTGCAGGAGGCGAACGCCATCGGCACGGCCTGGCTGCGCAGCGACCTGCTACCGCCGGAGGCGCAGCCCAAGGCGCGCGAGATTTTCCGCCGCTACCTCGACTCGCGGATTGAAACCTATCGAAAAGTGCCGGACATGGAGGCCGTCAAAAAGGAGTTAGCAAGATCAGCGGAAATCCAGCAGGAAATCTGGCAGCTCGCGATTTCCTCATCCCGGAGCGCAGGCTCCGGCAGTGCGCCGGTGGTCTTGCTGCCCGCGCTGAATGCCATGTTCGACATCACCACGACGCGGACGGAGGCTGCCCGCTTGCATCCGCCGCCTGTTATTTTCGTGATGCTCGGCACGCTCGCTCTCGCGTGCGCCTTGTTCGCAGGCTATGACATGGCCATCCGGAAACGCCTCAATCCGTTACACTCCCTCGCCTTCGCGGTGGTCCTGTCGGTGACCATCTATGTGATTGTCGATCTCGAATACCCGCGCGTCGGCTTGATCCGGATGACGGATTCGGACCAGGTGCTCGTCGAGTTGCGAAAGAGCATGGACGGGCTTTAGCCGCGCTCGTTCTAGCGGAACCGGGATTCATCGGCAGACCTCACAGCGTGATATCGACGGTCAGGTCGTTGCCGAGGCTCTCGATCGCGGCGGCGAGCGCGGCGGGTTCCGCGTTTTCAGGAATGGAAATGATGCCGCGGGCGCGGAACATCGGCTGGCCGCTCATCGGCGCGCTTTCGAGGCCGGTGGTGAGCTCCTCGATGTTGCCGCCGGCGCTTGCGACCGCGGCGGATAGCTCGCGGACGATGCCTGGGCGGTCGTTGCCGACGACTTCCACGGCGAGGGTCCGGCGGGGCAGGGGGGGCTCCGCGTGCTCGCGGACCGCGAGGATGGTGAGTCCGGATTTGCCCGGAGTTTGCAGTTGGCTGATCAGCGCGTCCGCGGTTTCTGACGGGCATTCGATGCGGACGATTCCGGCGAATTGCCCTGCGAGCCGGGCCATCCGGCTTTCGAGCCAGTTGCCGCCGTGGCTGGCCACGGTGTCGGCGAGCGAGCTGACGAGTCCGGGGCGGTCATTGCCGAGCACCGTCATGACGAGGTAGGATTTCATGGAGTTGAAGGCAAGCAGAGCGGTCTTGGAATGCCAATGGTTTTCCGTAAATCCGCGTCTTTTCGGACGGCGGGATTTTATTCCCTCCAGTCTTGTGGAACGCCGAAAAGCCCCTCAGGCTCCTTCCAACTCGAATGAATACCCCCATGGCCAACGAGCATCCGTTCCAACTTCTTTTTGAAACCCTCGGCCGCGTTCCCGCCGCTCATGCGGAATCGGTGAACCGCCAGGCTTACGAGGTTCTATCCGATATTCTCTCGGTGCCGCTGGAAAAACCGGGCCGCTGCATCCTGCTGCGCGCGCCTCGCGCCGGTCATGGAAAGACCCATTTGTTGTCCCGCATCCAGCACCAGCTCGGCGCGACCCATGAGTTCATCCCGCTGCATGCGGCGTTCGGCAGCCGGATCGACGCGACGACGGTCATCGACGACACCCTGCGACGTCTCGTCCGCCAATTGCCGGCCGCGGGCGGGCTTTGCGTGCTCGATCTGGTGACCCGCCGCTTGTTCGCAGCCGCCTTGCAGCCGCTGGTTGGCTCGGGCGAAGTGCCGTGCCAGGATCGCGAAGGCGCTCTAACGGCGCTGCGCACCCGGCCGGTGGAAACCTTCGATTTCCACCATCCCAATGCGGTCACCGCGCACTGGTCTCGGGAAAATTTCGAGGTGCTCGGCCAGCGGCTCAGCCTGGAACTCGCGCATCGCTGCGACCTGCCGGTCCGCGAAATCGCCTTCTGGGTGGATGCTCTTTTCCGCTTCGCCTCCGCGCCTCTAGAGAATCCCAACCGGGTGAGAATTCTAGCGGAAAGCGTCCACAGCGGAACCGATGTCGCGATCGAGCGCTTGGAAGCGCTGCTCGGTTTGCTCACCTTGCAAATGCGCGTGGTGCTCGTCGCCGACGACTTGGAGGGATTCTCCGCGGACGAATCCGCCGCTCTCAAGCTGGCGGCGTTCCTCGGCGCGCTTCGCCAATCGGTGGATCGGCTCGATGTCATTCTCTCGCTCAATCAGGACATCTGGGAGAGCGCCTTCTTGCCCCGCCTCAGCGGCGGACTGGCCGACCGTCTATCCGAAGTGGTTGTCGAGCTCGAACCTCTCAATGAGGCGGAAATGGAGGCTCTTCTCGACTCCCGTGTCCCCGGACTCGGGCGTCGCGTCCTCGATCACATCGACGTCCCCTCGGCGGGCACGCACGCCCGCGGTCTCATCCGTGCGGCGGGGATGGCATGGCTCAAGGCGACGGCAATGGATGCCTCGCCGCCTGTCGCGGCCGCAGTGGAAGTCCCGGCTCCCGCGAAAGAAGTCGATTCATGGCCTGCTCCCGAGTTTGCCCCCGCCGCAGTCAGCTCCGAACCATTGGCCTATCAGACTCCGGTGGACTCGCCGTTTCAGGCCGAACCTGCCGCCCCAGCTCCCGAGCCCGGCATTTTCCAGCCGCCGGTGGACGCTCCGTTCCAAACGCCTCGTCCGGCGTTTGTCCCGCAGTCTGCCGCAGTGGTGCCGCCAGCGCCGGAGCCTGCCCTTCCCCCGGCGGCCGAGCCCACGGTTACGACACCGCCCGCCGCCGCCAACACCGATCGGGTCGATGACATGCTTCGCCAATTCCGCGACCGCTATGGTCGCGGGAGCTTGTGAAAATTTTCACAAACCCCTTGCGAATCGGGCCGTTTTGGGCGCTTATTTCGCCGGCAAATCCGGCATGAGCAACACTACCCAAGAAATCGAGGCCCCCGACACCATCGCCCGCGCCGCCCGCGCTGCGGACCACTATCATGCGGAAACGGATGACCTCGTCGGCGAGCGGATGGTGCTGAACATGGGCCCTTCCCACCCGGCCACCCACGGCGTGCTGCGCCTGATTCTCGAACTCAACGGCGAAATCATCGACTCCGCCGATCCCGACGTCGGTTTCCTCCACCGCGGCGACGAAAAGATCGCGGAAAACATGCATTACAACCAGTTCGTGCCTTACACGGACCGCTTGGATTACCTCGCCCCGCTGGCGAACAACGTCGCCTACGCCTGCGCCGTCGAAAAACTGATGGGCTGGACGCTGCCACCGCGCGGCCAAGCTCTGCGCGTGCTTTGCTGTGAGCTCGCGCGGCTTTCCTCCCACATGCTCGGAGTCGGCGTTTGCGCGATGGACGTCGGTGCGATGACCGTTTTCCTCTACACCTTCACCGAGCGGGAAAAAGTTTACAACCTGTGCGAACAGCTCACCGGTGCCCGTTTCACCACTTCCTACACGCGCGTCGGCGGCCAGCTCCGCGACATGCCACCTGGCTTCGAAGAATCCGTCCGCCAGTTTCTCGACGAGTGCGCTGTCACCATCGAGGAAATCGCCATGCTCCTCGACAAGAACAAGATCTTCATCGACCGCATGGTCGATGTCGGCGTGATCAGCCGCGAATCCGCCATCGCCTTTGGCATGACTGGCCCGAACCTCCGCGCGTCCGGCGTCCCGCGCGATCTCCGCAAGGACAGCCCTTACCTCGGCTACGAGAAATACGAATTCGACGTGCCCATCGCCGACGAAGGCGACTGCTACGCCCGCTATCAGGTCCGGATGGAGGAAATGCGCCAGTCCATCCGCATCTGCCGCCAGGTCCTCGACACCATGCCGGACGGTCCGGTGAATCTAGCGGATTCCAAGAGCATGCTGCCCGACAAGGAGCGCGTCATGATGTCGATGGAAGAGCTCATCCACCACTTCATCGTCTCCACTCAGGGTATCAACGCCCCGGCTGGCGAAGTCTATTTCGCCGCGGAAAACCCCAAGGGCGAGCTCGGATTCTTCATCCATTCCAAGGGCGGCGGCGTCCCGTATCGCCTGAAAATCCGCAGCCCCTCGTTCTGCAATCTCTCCATCACCTCCAAGCTCCTGCCCGGCCACATGGTGTCCGACATCCCTGCCATCCTCGGCTCGCTCGACTTCGTGATGGGCGAGTGCGACCGGTGAAGAGTTTTAGCCGCAAAGAGGCGAAAAAATGGCGCAAAAAGATTTCATATTCCAGATTTGTGATGAGGTGAGGGAATGTTCCTTCGAGCTTCACAAGTTTCTGCGTCATGGCCACAAGGAGAAGATTTATGAGAACGGCCTGGCCAATGGCCCTCGCCGTCGAGGCATCGAGGTTGTGCAACAGCCATCGCTGTCAGTCTTTGATGACGATGGGACTTTGCTCGGTGATCTGGACCTCGATATGCTCGTTGTCGGCGAGTTGGTCATTGAGCTCAAAGCCGTGAAAACAGTTCTCAACGAGCATGTCTCGCAACTCCTCGCCTACCTTCGCGCCTCCCGCAAAGAACACGGCCTACTCATCAATTTCGGTTCCCCGATCCTTCAGATTAAAAAATACGCGTTCTCCCAAGACCTCGACTCTCAATCTTAATTTTTTGCGCTCTTCTTGCGCCTCTTTGCGGCTGAAAAAATCTTCACTAAATCTCCCGATGCCCCACTCCACTCTCGAAGAAAACGTCGCCTCGCACGAGACGCCTGGCAGCAAGTTCTATCCGCCGTTCACCGTCACCCTCGGGCTTGAGGCCGAGGCGGACGAGCGCATCTCGCATTATCCGGAGAGCAAGCGCGCCGCGACGTTGCCGCTGCTGCACATCGTCCAGCACCACTTCGGTTACATCTCGGCGCCTTCCATCGAGTGGGTTGCTAGCAAGCTTTCGATCGAGCCGATCAAGGTGCTCGAAGTCGTCACTTTCTATCCGGGCTTTCGCCAGTCGGCTCCGGGCAAGTTCCACATCCGCGTCTGCCGCACGCTTTCCTGCGCGATGGGCGGCAGCTACGAATTGATGGAGCGCCTGTGCGAGCTGACCGGCATCGACCGCAGCGCCAGCGACTCGCATCATCACCCGATCAACGTTTCCCCGTGCGGGAAATTCTCCGTCGAGTTCGCCGAGTGTCTGGCGTCTTGCGGCAGCGCGCCGGTGTGCATGGTGAACGACGATTTCCACGAAGGAATCGCTCCCGGCAAGGCCGAGGAACTGCTCGCGAAATACGCTGCTAAAGCGTGATGCCCGCAAAGGACTGGGAATCCGTGCCGCACTCCGGAGTGCGCGATGCTCTGCTCGCGCCCACGGTGGCTCCGGCTCTGCCGGATGTGGTGCGGAGCGTCTTCTCTTCGCACGAAGAGCTCCGCCCCGCATGGAGCAGAGCTCCATCCCCCGCAGGCGGCAGCAGAGCGTGCCGCACTCCGGTGGGGGCGTTCCGCCCTGTTCGAACCTCTATCACGCGGGTCCGCGATCCACGTCCATGCGGAACGGGCGGCCGCGGAGGCGGGCGGTGCGGGTGCGGTCGATGACTTGGCCGACGAATTGCTCCGGCACATCGACCAGCGAGTGTTTCGGGAACAAGGTGATGCGGCCGAGGCAGCCGTCCGGCAATCCGGCTTCACGGTAGAGCATGCCGACGATTTCCTTGGCCATCACGCCGTGGGTTTTGCCGAGTGAGAGGAACAGGCGGGTCATGCCTGGCTCATTCGGAATGAGATCGCGTGGGCCGTCGTGGCGTGGTCCGCGTTCATCGCGTTGTGGGCGGTCGTCCCGTTGTGGGCCGCGATCATCGCGCTGTGGACGCTCGTCGCGGCGGGGAGCCTCACGGCGTTCGCGGCGTTCCGGCTCACGGTCTTCCTCGATCGCGGAACCCTCACGGCCGCTGGCTTCGCGGATCATCGTCACGAGCGCGCCGGCGATGTCGGTGGGCGTGTGGCCTTGTTCGAGCAGGCGGTCGATGTTGTCCTGGTAGTTGTCGAATTTGCCGGTTTCCAGACGCTCCTTGAGGTCGTCGAAAATGAGGTCGGCGCGGCGGCCTTCGACTTGCTCGACGGACGGAATGCGCTCGCGCTTGACCACGCTGCGGGTGTAGCGCTCGATCGACTGCATCCGATAGATTTCACGACCATACACAAAACTAACCGCGCGGCCCGAGCGTCCGGCCCGACCGGTGCGACCGATGCGGTGGACGTAATCCTCCGGGTCGGTCGGCAGGTCGTAGTTGAAAACGATGTCGATTTCCTCGATGTCCAGTCCCCGCGCTGCGACGTCGGTGGCGACGAGGATTTCCACCGCCCCCTCGCGGAAGCGTTTTAATACGCGTTCGCGCATCTGTTGGGTGATGTCGCCATGCAGGCGGTCGGCGGCATAACCGCGGTTGACGAGGTCCTCGGTGCACTCGTCGACCGAGCGCTTGGTGTTGCAGAAAACGATGCCGAGGCGCGGCGGGTTCATGTCGAGAATGCGGGAAAGCACTTCGACCTTGGAGCGTTGGCGGACTTCGAAATACGATTGCTCGACCGTGGAAACGGTGCGGGCTTTTTGCTCGATCTGAATGACTTCCGGGCTGTTGCCGAATTTCTGGATCAGGCGGGACACGCCCGGATTCATCGTCGCGGAGAAGAACAGCGTTTGGCGGTCCGGAGGGAGCGCGGCGAGCAGTTCGTCCATTTCGTCCTTGAAGCCCATGTCGAGCATGCGGTCGGCTTCGTCGAGGATCGCCATCTTGATGCGCGACGCGTCGAAACTGCCGCGGCGAAGGTGGTCGAGCAAGCGGCCGGGAGTGCCGACGACGAGCTGTGCGCCGGAGCGCAGCGCGCGGAGCTGGCGGTCGATCGGTGCGCCGCCGTAAACGGGAGTCGCGTGGAGACCGGTCATTTTCGCGCCGAGGCGGTGGACTTCCTCGCAGACCTGCACCGCGAGTTCGCGGGTCGGGCAGAGGATCAGGACTTGCGGGTAGCCTTGTTTGACGTCGAGTTTCGCGAGGGCGGGAAGCGTGAAAGCGGCGGTTTTCCCGGAGCCGGTGGCGGACAGGCCGACCAAGTCCTTGCCCAGCAGGGCGGGGGGGATGCTCATCGCCTGGATGGGAGAAGGGCGCTCGTAACCGAGAGTTTCAATGGCGGCGAGCAGAGCATCGGGCAAACCGAGTTCGGAAAAAGGAGGCGTATCCATGAGCAAATAGTAAGTCGAAATCCCGCCGCGTCTATTTTCCTGAAGCAGTGGGGGGGCACCCTTTCGCTGATTTTTGGGCGAAAACAAGCACGGATGTGAAAGATTAGAAGGATTCGTCAGGATTGCCATGCCCTGGCAGGCGTGCAAACTCGCCACGTGGCAAGTTACGACGATCAAAAACGCATGATGAACTTCTCGCTGGCGGCGGCCGTGCTGCTGCTCGGTGCGAAGGTGACTGCCGCCGTGGTGACCGGGTCATCCGCCATCTACTCGGATGCGGCGGAGTCGGTGGTGCATTTCCTCGCGGTGTGTTTCGCCGTCTGGGCGCTGCGGCTCGCCCACAAGCCGGCGGACGAGACGCATCATTTCGGGCATGACAAGGTGTCGTTTCTCTCGGCGGGTTTCGAGGGCGCGATGATTTCCGCGGCGGCGCTGCTGATTTTTTACGAGGCGGTGCGGCAAATGATTTTCGGCGTGCGGATCGAAAACCTCGGATTCGGGGTGGCGGTCACTGCGGCGGCGGCGGGCATCAATCTGGTGCTCGGGCTTTCCCTAGTGGCGTTGGGGAAACGCAGTGGTTCGCCGCTGCTCCGCGCCAACGGGATGCACGTGCTCACCGATGTCTGGTCGAGCGTGGCGGTGCTGGTCGCGCTGGGGCTTTACAAATCCACCGGCTGGGTCTGGTGGGATCCGATCGCGGCGATGCTGGCGGCGCTCAATATCCTGCGCGTCGGTTACAAATTGATCCGCGAGAGCCTCGGCGGGCTGCTGGATGAAAGCGATCCGGTGATGGAAAAGCGCACCCGTGATTTGCTGGATGGCGAGGTCGCAAAACGCGGGCTTTCCTACCACAACCTGCGCCACCGCCACTCGGGAAGAACCCACTGGATCGAGTTCCACCTGGTTTTCGATGACGATCTCACGGTGGGCGAGGCGCATGAAGCGGCGACGGAAATCGAGGCCAGCGTTGCGGAGTTGCTGCATCCCGACGGGCGGGTGATTTCCCATCTCGAACCGAAATCCGCCGAGGACCATGAGGAGCGTTGGGAGGAGCGGTGAGCCTCTCGGCACGTAGTCCAACCCTTCAGGGTTGAACTGCGTGCGAAGACGCCGTTTTCAGAAATCATGATGCGCGCCGGTTAAATAATAACCTATTTTCCCGCTTGGCCCACTGCGGTTCTCACGGTGAAATGATTCCGCAATGGCTTACCTTGACGAAAACTTCCTGCTCTATTCCCACACCGCGCGCCGGCTTTTCCATGAAGTCGCCAAGGACCAGCCGATCATTGACTACCACTGCCATCTCTCGCCCCGCGAAATCGCCACCAACCACCGCTGGGACAACATTTCCGACATCTGGCTTGGCGGCGACCATTACAAGTGGCGCTTGATGCGGGCCAATGGCATCGACGAAGCCATGATCACCGGCGAATCCTCGCCGCGCGAGAAATTCCAGGCCTGGGCGGAAACCGTCCCCTTCACCCTGCGCAACCCGATCCACCACTGGACCCACATCGAGTTGCAGCGCTATTTCGGCATCGATCTTCTGCTCACGCCCGACACCGCGGACGAGATCTGGGAACGGACCAACGCCAAGCTCGCCGAGCCGAATTTCTCCGTCCACGGGCTGTTGAAAAAATTCGACGTGCGCGTCGTCGGCACCACCGATGATCCCGCCGATCCGCTCGACGACCATCACCGGATCGCCGCCTCGGATCTGGTCACCAGAGTCCTGCCCACCTTCCGTCCGGACAAGGCCCTGTTGGTGGACCGCCCCGACCTGCTCGCTCCGTGGTTGGAAAAACTCGAAACCGTCTCGGACATGGCCATCGTCCATTTTTCCGACCTGCTGGCCGCCTTGCAAAAGCGCCACGACGACTTCCACGCCGCGGGCGCCCGCTTGTCCGACCACGGGCTCGATCGTCTTCCCGCGCTGCGCTGCACCGACGAGGAGGCGGCGCTGATTTTCAACCGCGCGCGCGCCGGCAAGGCCGCCACCCCGGAGGAGAAGGAAAAATTCTCGTTCTACCTGATGGTTTTCTTCGGCCAGCTCGATGCGGCCAAGGGGTGGACCAAGCAGCTCCACCTCGGCGCGTTCCGCAACGTCAACTCGCAGATGGCCGGCAAGCTCGGGCCGGACACCGGTTACGACACCATCGGCGACACCGAGCAGGGCGCGGCGCTGGTCATGTATCTCGACGCGCTGACGAGTGCCGGGGCGATGCCCAAGATGGTCATCTATAATCTCAACCCGCGGGACAACTATCTGTTCGCCTGCCTCACCGGCGCATTCCAGGACGGCACGGTGGCCGGCAAGATCCAGTTCGGGTCGGGCTGGTGGTTCCTCGACCAGAAGAACGGCATGGAGCTCCAGCTCGACGCCCTGTCCGCCACCGGCCTGCTCTCGCGCTTCGTCGGCATGCTCACCGATTCGCGTTCGTTCCTGTCGTTCCCGCGCCACGAGTATTTCCGCCGCATCCTCTGCAACCTCATCGGTGGCGAGGCCGACCGCGGCGAGCTGCCGGATGATTTCGAGGCGCTTTCCGGGCTCATCCGCGCGGTGTGCTTCGGCAACGCGAAGCGGCACTTCGGCTTCGACGTCTGAAACGGCGGTGGTGGGCGGCTAGTCGGGGTTACCCAGCATCGACTTGGTGGGCTCTAGCAAGAGCAGGATCTTGAACTGCGCCGGGTGGAGGGTTTTGATCTGCGGGACGAGATCTGCAGCGGCTTGGTCGGTGGCTAGCCGGTCGGCTGCCGGCTTGAATTCCTGGCCGGAGAGGAAGGGAAGGGAATGACCGCGGATTCATCGCTTGGCTTTGGGGGTCTTTAGGAATTCTTCGATCTCGCCGACGGAGCGGGTGTTGAAAACATCCTGTTTGCGAAGCCATCCCTTTCTAGCGAGGCGGACGCCGAGGCCGATGTGGTGGATGCCGGCGGTGGAGTGGGCGTCGGGGTTGATCGAGCATAGCACGCCCTTGTCGCGGGCGCGCTTCCACCAGCGCCAGTCCATGTCGAGGCGCATCGGGTTGCAGTTGAGCTCGATGATGGTGCGTGTCTCGGCGGCGCAGTCGATGACCATGGCGTGGTTCACGGCGTAGCCATCGCGCTTGAGCAGCAGTCGACCGGTGAGGTGGCCAAGCATGGTGACGTGCTCGTTCTCCATGGCGCGGCAGATCCGGCGGGTCATCTCCTCTTCGGATAGAGTGAACGACGCGTGGACCGAGGCGACGCAGTAGTCGAGCCGGGCTAACATTTCATCGTCGAAATCGAGCGAGCCGTCCTTGTGGATATCCACCTCGGAACCGGCGAAGAGGCGGAAGTGTTCGTAGCTCGCGTTGAGTTTCGCGATGGCTTCGATTTGGGCGAGCAGGCGGGTTTCGTCGAGGCCGTTCGCTTGGAATGAGGCTTTCGAGTGATCCGCGATGCCAAGGTATTGGAGTCCGAGATCGATCGCTTCCTCGGCCATTTCTGCGAGAGTCTCATGACCGTCGGATGCGGTGGTATGGTTGTGAAAGGTGCCGCGGAGCTGGCCGAGCTCGACGAGGCGCGGCAGCGTGTGATGGGCGGCGACTTCGAGCTCGCCCATGTTTTCGCGGAGCTCGGGCGGGATGAAATCCAAGCCGAGCGCGCGGTAGATGTCGGCCTCCTCGTTGACCTCGGGAATCGGCGCGGGGTCGTCCTTGTCGGTCGGGGTGAAGCCGTATTCGTTGAGGGAAAGCCCTTGTTTCAGCGCGAGCGAGCGGAGGGCGACGTTGTGCTCTTTGGAGCCGGTGAAGTATTGGAGGGCGAAGGGAAATTGGTCGTTAGACACAGCGCGGAGATCGCACTGGAGGCCGTTTCTCAAGCGGACGGAGGCCTTGGTATCGCCGCAGACGATGATGGAATCGACTTGTGGCAGCGTGGTGAAATCCTCGCAAACGAGGGCGGGTTCCTTGGTGGCGACGAGGAAATCGAGGTCATGCACGGTTTCCTTCGCCCGGCGGTAGGATCCGGCGACGGCTACGCGCGAGATTTCCGGGTGGAGGCGGAGCAGACCGGTGATCTCCTCGACGAGCGGGGTGATGCCGCCTAGCAGAAAGGTGTCAGCGAAGGATTCGCGGTGGGCGATGGCTTCGAGAATCTTGGTCTGGGTCTTGGCGCCGAAACCGGGAAGTTCCGCGACTTTGCCGGCATTGCAGGCGGCCTTAAGATCGGCGACGGAGCTGATGCCGAGAGCATCGTAGAGGGCTTTCACCTTTTTCGGGCCGAGGCCCTGGACGTCGAAGAGTTCGAAAAGCCCGGCGGGAAATTCGGCGCGGAGTTTTTCGTGGAACTCGAGTTTGCCGGTGCTGGCGAGTTCGTGGAGTTTGTCGCGCAGAGCCTCGCCGATGCCTTTGATGCCGGTGAGTTCGTTTTTTTCTGCGAGTGCGACGATTTCGCCGTCGAAGTTTCTCACGGTCTCCGCGCCTTGGCGGTAGGCGCGGATTTTGAAGGGGTTTTCGCCCTTGAGCTCTAGCAAGAGGGCGATTTCTTCGAGCACTTCGGCAAGGTTTTCGCGGGTCATGGGAAGAAGGTGGATTATTTCATCAGAAAATCCGCGACGACCATCCGGTGGTCGCTGTGGCGGGTCGTCACGGCGCGGCAACGGACGGCGGTTAGGTGACGAGTGGCATAGAGATGATCGATCCGTAGCACGGGGAAACGGCGCTGGAAGGTGTCGCCCCAGCCGGTGCCGGCGGTGGCGAAGGCGTCCACGAAATCGCGGGCGAGCTGGCGGTGGACGATGTCGGAGGCGGGCGAATTGAAGTCGCCGCCGAAGAGGGTGGGGGTGTTGGGGAACGCGGTGGTCTGTTCGAGAATCTGTTGGGTGAGCGAGAGTTCCTTCTGGCGGATGGCGCGGTTGCTCCGATGGTGGCTCCAGGCGGATTTCCGCCACAGCCGCAGGTCGGTGGCGGCGGTGGCGAGGTGGACGTTGACGACCTCGATTTCGATTCCTCTAGGGAGGAGGACGGTGACCTGTTGGTCGCGCTGCGAGGGGTTGCGGACCTCGCGCTGGATTTTCCAGCGGGTGATCACGCCGTTGGATTGATGGACGCGGTAGTCGCCCCGACCGCCGTAGAGCACATCCGCGATCTGGCGGACCTGGTCGGGGAGGACGTCCTGTAACAGGACGATGTCCGGTTGCCACGCCGCGAGATCCGCAGCCGGATTTCCGAAGGTGAAGAAGGCGCTGTTCAATGTGATGGCGCGGATGACGGCATCGCCTTCATAAGCATCCGCCAAGCCGGGAAGCGGCGGGGACTTGCCGAAGTTCGCCAGCACCCGCGCCTCGTCCGCGCCGACGAGCAGGGTCACGGCCCACACGCCGGTCATGACTAACGAAAGCGAGGCGCGCAGGAAGTAGAACGCGACGGAGGACAGCAGCAGCCCGCTGCCACCCCACAGCCAGATCGGCATAACAGTGAATGCCGCGAAGCGGTCTGGTTGCCGCGCGAAGCAGTAAACCGTGAAGACGTGAAGCAGCAGGGAAATCCCCACCAATGTCCATCCGAGGCGGCGGCTGAGAGAGGACATTGAGGGGTAAATACTGAGATTGTGAAATCTGAAACGCTGAAATCACATCCCCGGGATGCCGAGGCCGCCGGTGAGCTTTTTCATTTCCGCGGCGGACTTTTCCTTGCCCTTGGAAATGGCTTCCTGGACGCCTTTGAGGACGAGGTCTTCGAGGAACTCCGCATCGCTCGGGTCAATGACGGACGGGTCGATCTTGATCGAGAGCACGTCGCCGGCGCAGGTGGCGATGACATGCACCTTGCCACCGCCGACGGAGGCCTCGACGGTCTGGATGGAGAGTTCTTCCTGCTTGGCGGCGAGCCCGGCTTGCATCTGCTGGGCTTGTTTCATGAGTTTGGCGATGTTCATAAGAATTTGAGATTTGAGATTTCAAATGGCGCGGTGCCAGTGTTCGGGGAGAGGGTCGCCGGAATGGTAAACCAAATGCAAGATCCGTCGATGCTTTGGTGCTGTGGCGAGGGAAGAAGAGGTGAGTTCGTGTTTGAGCGCGAGGGCGGTCTCGCGGACTGTTGGATGATCGAGCAGACAGCGTTCTCCGGGCGTTCCGTCACGAAAAAGGGTGTCGCGGATCGAACCGTGCGGAATGAATTCCGCGCTCCGGCTCAGGCGAGGACTTTTCCTTCGAATTTGATGAGAGCGGCTTGGATGAGCGGGTCGTTGTGGAAGGTGTCTTCGATCATGGCGGCGGCGGGGATGGGTTCCGGCGCTTTGATTTCGGCGGCGGGTTTGTCATTTTTCCACGGCGGTGGTTCAGCCGGGGCAGGGGCCTCACTGACTTCCGGTGCGTCCGCGATCATGGAGTCGAAGGCGGAGAGTCCGCCGGCGGGACGGGGCGGGGCGGCGGCGGGCGCGGGCTCCGGGGCAGCGACGGGCTCCGGTTCCGGCTCGCGGACGGGTGTCGGAACGGGTTCAGCTGCGATCGGAGCGGGTGCGCTGACCGCGCCGGAGGAGATGAAATCAGCGCCGCGGGCGAGGACTTTGATGACGTCGGTGATGCGGACTTCGCCGAGCGACTGGATGGCCTTGATGACGCCGAGCTCGAAATGGAGGCGTTTGTTAGTCGCCCATTTCATCCGGCCTTCCGTCTCGGCGAAAACGTCGATGGCGGAGAGGATGCGGTCGGGCGGATATTCGTCGGCGGCTTGCAACAGGGCGGTCCAGAGGTGGGCGGGGATACCTTCGCCGTCGGCGGACGGGTCGAGTTTCGCGACGAGTAGGGCGCGCAGGCAGCCGATGAGTTCGCCTAGCAGCTGCGAGAGTTCGCGGCCGCTTTCGGCTTCCTTCTGGATGAGCGAGAGGGCGGCGGGGTTGTCGCGGGCAAGCAACGTCTGGGTGAGCGCGGCGACTTTTTCGCGGGAGGTGAAACCGAAGACGTCGAGCACGTTGGCCTCGTTGATCGAGTCGCCGCAGAAGGAGACGAGCTGGTCGAGCATCGACTGGGCGTCGCGCATGCCGCCGTCGGCGCCTTTGGCGATGGCCCAGGCGGCGGTTTCTTCGAGGGCGATGCCTTCTTCCGTGGCGATGTGGAGCAGGTGCTGGGCGATGGTTTCCGTGGGAATCGGGCGCAGGTCGAAGCGCTGGCAGCGGGAGAGGATGGTGGGGAGAATCTTGTTCGCCTCGGTGGTGGCGAAGATGAATTTTACGTGCGGCGGCGGTTCTTCGAGCGTCTTGAGCAGCGCGTTGAAGGCGGCATTCGAGAGCATGTGGACCTCGTCGATGTAGAAAATTTTGAACTGCCCACGAGCGGGGGCGAAGCGGACGGATTCGCGGAGGTCGCGGACCTGTTCGACCCCGTTGTTGGAGGCACCGTCGATTTCCAAAACATCGAGCGAGCGGCCTTCCGCGATCTCGATGCAGACGTCTTCGTCGGGGTCGAAATCCGCCTTCGGGCCGTCCGTGCAATTCAGAGCTTTGGCGAGAATCCGCGCGGTGGAGGTCTTCCCGGTGCCACGCGGGCCGACGAAAAGATAGGCGTGGGCCAGGCGCTTTTGGGCGATGGCGTTGCGAAGGGTCCTGACGACGTGATCCTGTCCGAGGACGTCGTCGAAGGTTTTGGGTCGGTATTTGCGGGCGAAGACCTGATAACTCACGGCGGAGAGTGTAGGGATGAAGGCGGGTTTGTCATGGCTGAGTTTTGAGGAATCGAAAAATTGCTGCATCGGCGGGGAAAAAAGTTTGTCGGACGGGGATTGATGGACGCCGGGTTGCTGCTATGAGTCGGGGGACATGAGTGCGCACACGACCTCCAATCGCGGCAAATCCAAGGGGTTTCCCTGGCTGCGCGTGACATTTTTACTGCTGGTCGTCGCGGGGATCGGACTCTGTTTCACGAATTTCCCGGGCAAGGTGAAACGCGGCCTGCGTGAGATTCTCTCGCCGAAGCCAGCCATGGTTTCCCCCGATAAGGAGGACATTTACCGCCAGGCCGAGGCGCGGATCCGGGCCGAGTTGGAGGAGAAATACGAGCGCGACATCGCCGCGTTGAAGAAATCCCTCGCAGACTCCGAGAAGCAGCAGGAACGGGAGCCTGCTCCGGAACCCGAGTTGGGAACGATCAGCGATGTCCGGAAGCTCCGTTCCGGGATTCCCTTCAAGACCTCGATGAAAATCGAGAAGGGCGGCATCGCGTCCAAGGAGCGCGTGAGCGACGCGAGCTACACCGCCACTTACGAGCTTTCGCTGCGGGTCCCGACACCCGCGAAAACCATGGCGGAGCTGGAGACGTCCAGCCCGGATCTGGCCAAGATGCTGCCCGGATTTTCCGACCTCGTCGAGAAGGCCGAGGTTTCGAGTTGGTTCGGTAAGCTCTACGAAAACAAGACCGCCCGCGTCCGCCGCGATGCCAACTCGCTCAACGAACTCCTCACCAAGCATAACGTCTACGACTGCGAAACCATCCTCCACCTCAAGTCCGCGAGCGGCCGCAAGGTGTTTTTCCTCCAAGCGGAAATGGACGTGGTTTCCGACGGCTCGGATGGCGACCGCCTGCCGGAAATGCCTGCGGAAATCGTCGATTCCCCCAACTATCAGCCCTTCACCAGTTACGGCTGGCCCAAGAAATCGCCAACGCCGAATCCGATGGTCGGCGGTTGGGAGCGGCGAATCGGCCTCGCCCAAAAAGAACTCTCCGCCGCCGCGACCACGGACGCCCGCAAGACTTGGCTGCGCGAGCGCATCAAGTTTCTCAAGCGCGGGATCGACGACCTCAAAGCCCGCAGTTTCCTCATCGCCGACTACGATCCGTTCATCGTCATCCCGGTGGACATTCTAACTTCCAATGACGCGTTCGCGCCCAACGTCGGCGATTACGCGGTGGTGGTCCATGGCGGGAAGATCTATCCGTCCATCGTCGGCGATGGGGGTCCGACCTTCAAAGTTGGCGAAGGTTCGCTGCGGTTCGCCCGCGAGCTGAACCCGAAAGCCTCTTCCTACAGCCGCCCGGTGTCCGATTTGAAAGTCAGCTATATCGTCTTCCCCGGCAGCCGCGAGGCCGAGCGCGGGCCGCCGGATTACGAAAAATGGCGGCAGCGCTGCCACGAGCTGCTAGGGGAGATCGGCGGCCTCGGCGATGGCTACGCGCTCCACCAATGGCAGGACACCTTGCCGAAACCAACGCCCCCGGCTCCGGTTCCCGCGATCACTCCTCCGTCTCCAACATCCGACGCAGCCGCTCCCGCGACAGCGCCCGAATGACATTCACCAGGAGCAGCAGGGAAACCAGCGTCACGCCCGCTTCCAACAGCGGCGTCAATCCGTGCGGACGATCTCCGGCGACGAATTTCGCCAGTCCCGGCAAGTTGGCCAATCCGCGGGCCGCGCCTAGCAGCGCTAGCACTCCCGCACCGATGGTTCCGTGCCACTGCATTTTCAGCGAAAAAAGCCCGCAGATCACGATCCCGCCGCCCAATTGCATCGCCCCGGTGAGAAATCCGAGAGCATCCGATTTCTCCAACACACCGCGTGCCGCGCCCCCCATCGCCAGAATTACCAGGCCGCAAAGAAAGATATAAATCCGCATGGCCGGACTTCATGCGATCTTCCCGCCGCAAGCAAGCTTGCAACATGCGCCGCGCCCGCGCCAGGATCACCGCCGATGACCCAGCTCTGGTGCAACGGCGAATGGCTTGATTCCGACGATTTACCGATCGCGCCGATGGACCGCGGGGCGATCCTCGGGCTCGGCCTGTTTGAGACGATCCTCGCGCTCGACGGCGTGCCGGTCTTCGCCGATCGGCATCTCGCGCGACTCCGGGCCGGGTGCCAAAGACTCGGCTGGGAAACTCCGCTTCCCGATTTACAGAAAATAGCGGGGGAATTGCTGGTGATGAACAAGCTCACCTCCGGCCGCGCCCGCATCCGTCTCGCCATCACGGGCGGCAGCGGTTCTATCAATGATTTGACGGCGGGAACCGACCGTGTCGTCTCCATCATCGCGTGTCCCCTTGACGACACTCCCGTCAGTCTAACGGTCAGTCTTTCACCGTGGCCGCGCAACGAGCGTTCGCCACTCGCCGGATTAAAATCCGCCTCTTATGCGGAAAATCTCGTCGCTCTCGACCACGCCCGGCGGCAGGGCTTCGACGAGACCCTCTTCCTCAACACCGCCGGCCATCTCTGCGAAGCCGCGACAGCGAACTTTTTCCTAGTGAAAAACGGTGCGCTTCACACCCCGTCTATCAACTCCGGCTGCCTGCCTGGCATCACCCGCGCCGTGGTGATCGCGTTGGCGGCACGTCACGGCATCTCCTCCGAAGAGCGGGTGACGGGCCTGGATGATCTGCACTCCGCCGATGAAATTTTCCTCACTTCGTCCACCCGCGGACTCGCCGCGGTCTCCCGGTTTGGCGACCGAATCTTCCGGCCAGGCCCGGTCACGGAAAGCCTGCGGGGATTCTGGAATGAGGAAATCCGGCGTAAGATCCCCGGCTGAGCCATCGTTTTTGCTTTATCCCGGCGGCACCTTGCCACCATCCTTCTGAGGTCCAACAACCAATTCCAACCATGTCACGCCCCGTCACACTCTTCACCGGCCAATGGGCCGACCTCCCGCTCGAAAAACTCGCGCCGCTCGCCTATGAAATGGGCTACGATGGCCTCGAACTCGCCTGCTGGGGCGACCACTTCGATGTGGACGCCGCCGCCACCAGCAAGGTTTATGTGAAGGAGCGCTGGGAGCTCCTCGCCGACCACGGCCTGACTTGTTACGCCATTTCCAGCCACCTCGTCGGCCAGGCCGTGTGCGACCTCATCGACGAGCGCCATCAAGCGATCCTGCCGCCGGATGTCTGGGGCGATGGCGACCCGGAAGGCGTCCGCAAGCGCGCCGCCAAGAAGATGATCACCACCGGAAAAGCCGCCCGCGCGTTCTTCAACGCCAAGCCCGGTCGCAACGGCAAGGACGAGTTTCCCGCCGTGGTCAACGGCTTCACCGGCTCCTCGATCTGGCACTCGATCTACGCCTTCCCACCGACCTCGCAGGAGTATTATGAAAAGGGCTTCAAGGACTTCGCCAAGCGCTGGCTGCCCATCCTCGACGCGTTTGATAAAGTCGATGTCAATTTCGCGCTCGAAGTCCATCCGACGGAAATCGCCTTCGATATCGCGTCCGCCCAGCGCGCGCTGGTAGCTGTTGGAAACCACAAACGTTTCGGCTTCAACTACGACCCATCCCACCTCGGCTATCAGGGTGTGGACTACGTGAAATTCATCCGCGACCTCGGCAGCCGGATCTTTCACGTCCACATGAAGGACGCCTGGTGGAACCACGGCGACGGCAGCGTCGGCGTATTCGGCGGTCACACCGATTTCGGCGATTCACGCCGCTTCTGGGACTTCCGCTCGCTCGGCCACGGCGACATCGAGTTCGAGGATATCATCGTCGCGCTCAACGACATCGGCTACAAGGGCCCGCTTTCCGTCGAATGGGAGGACATCCGCATGGACCGCGTCCACGGCGGAGAGGAAGCCGCGGCATTCGTCCGCAGCGTCGATTTCCCGACTAGCAAGATCGCGTTCGACGCGGCGTTCGACAAGTCGAAGCACTGAGATCCGGCGGGGTGATACTGAAATTCCCGTATCAACCTCCGCTTGCCCATGAATGAGAATTCCCCGCCACCCGTCCCGCGCTTTGGCGAGGCGTTTCGGTTCTGGTGGAAACTCGGTTGGATCAGCTTCGGCGGGCCGGCGGGTCAGATCGCGATCATGCACAAGGAGATCGTGGAGCGGCGGCGCTGGCTCTCGGAGGAGCATTTCCTGCACGCGCTGAATTTCTGTATGCTGCTGCCGGGGCCGGAAGCGCAGCAACTGGCGACTTATCTCGGTTGGCGACTGCACGGCGCGCGCGGGGGAATCGCGGCAGGGGTGCTTTTCGTGCTGCCTTCGGTTTTTATTTTGTTAGGATTGAGCTGGCTTTACATGGCGTGTGGTGAAATCACTTGGATCAACGGGATTTTCTACGGGCTGATCCCGGCGGTGATCGCGATTGTGCTTTCGGCGGTGAAACGAATCGGCTCGAAGGCGTTGAAGTCGCCGAGCCTGTGGGTGTTGGCGGGCTTGTCGTTTGTCGCGATCTATCGCTACCAGATCTCCTTCGTGGTCATCATCCTCGTGGCCGCCACGATCGGGTATATAGGTGGGAATATCTATCCGAAGCAATTTCCCGCGGGCAAGGGCCACGGGAAATCCGACGGCGATGAGTTGCCTTGTGTGGTGTTGCCACCGGCACCGCGGGCTAGCGTCGGGCGGACGATTCGGATTTGTGCGCTTTGTCTTTCCCTTTGGTGGATACCCCTGCTCGCCGTGGGATGGCTAGGGGGCTCAATCGGAGGCTGGGGTGGCATTCATTTTCAACTGGGATTATTTTTCAGCAAAGCAGCGCTGGTCACTATCGGCGGCGCGTATGCGGTGTTGCCTTATGTCTCGCAGATGGCGGTCGAGCATTATCGCTGGTTGACTCAGCAACAAATGATGACCGGTCTCGGCCTAGCGGAAACGACGCCGGGTCCGCTGATCATGGTATTGCAATTCGTCGGCTTTGTGGCGGCGTGGCAACATCCCGGCGATCTCCCACCGTTCGCGGCAGCGACGCTCGGTGCTCTCGTCACCACCTGGGTGACATTTCTGCCGTGTTTCTTGTTTGTATTCCTCGGGGCACCGCACGTCGAGGGATTGCGCGAGCGTCCTAGGCTGGCATCCTCGCTAACAGCGATCACCGCTGCAGTCGTCGGGGTGATTCTCAATCTGGCAATCGTGTTCTCCACTCACGCGCTGCAACCGGCGGTTGGAGTATTTGATTCCTTCGTCGCCGTGGTAGCCGTCGCTGCGTGGCTTGCGATGGAGCGGTTCAAAATCGGCGTGATTCCGGTGTTGGCGGTGTGCGCGTTGCTCGGGGTGATCTGGAAGCTAGCAGCCTGTCGGATTTGAAGTATTCTTGGAGACGATGTCAATTGGTGGACGCTTGGTCGATTGCTGATACCGCCTGTCGTGGTCGGCTCTCCGTTGTGCCCGCCAGATTCCAAACGACCGCTTGAATTTAGATCTAACTAAAACTTTTATTCGGGTGGTTCTGGATGTTCTGACGGCTCTGATGAAGTGGTTTGTCTCATGGTGTGGCCGGGGTTGGGTTGATTTGGGCGGTTTTCGAATTCTTTGCCCTCCTTC
>CAMDLP010000042.1 GCA_945901795.1 Akkermansia muciniphila
TTGTGGCGATCCTGCAAGGCTCCCTTGAGCACGTTCGCGATGATGTTCGAGGGCTTGTAAACGTTGCGCAGGCGGTGGGCTTCATCGATCACGACGAGATCCCACGGAGTCCGGTGGACATCGGCGGCCTTGTTGCGGGCGAACTGGTAAGAGCAGATGACCACGACCTCATTTTTCGGCTCGAAGGGGCTGAAGTTACCCATTTTGAGCGCGGCGTTGTAAGACTTCGTTTCCAGAATCGCGCATGGCAGGAAGAACTTTTCGCTCATCTCCTGATGCCATTGTTTCCGGAGGTTCGAAGGCGTGATGATCAGAATCCGGCGTTTGCGCTCCGCCCATTTCTGGGAGATGACCAGTCCGGCTTCGATGGTTTTTCCCAAGCCGACCTCGTCTGCGAGGATCGCCCCCTTCGAAAGCGGCGAGCGGAAAGCGAACAACGCGGCGTCTACCTGGTGGGGATTCAGGTCCACTTGAGCGCCAGCCACCGCGCTTGCAAGCTTCTCCACGCTGTCCGAGAGGCAGCGTTTCGTGAGTTCATAGGCGAGGTATTTTGCCTGATAATCGGTGATGGACACTTCTTGGATTGAAGAAGAACAAATGCCGGCTTGGACGGCAAGGTGGATGTGCCATCATAAACTAGCATTTCTCATCCTCGCATCTATCCAGCCCTCCCATCGAGGTCAGCTCCGGCACCGGGCCGAACTGGCTCGCGGCGCATTGAGCCGCCATCACATCCTGAAATCCTCGCCCAGGTAATGCTTGCGGGCGATGGGGTCGTTGACGAGCTCGTCGGACGCGCCTTCGAGGATGACGCGGCCGTCGTGAATGAGGAAGGCGCGGTCGGTGATGCTGAGGGTTTCGCGGACCGAGTGGTCGGTGATGAGAATGGCGAGTCCGTCGCGGTCGCGCAGCTCGCGGACGATGCGCTGGATGTCTTCGACGGCGATGGGGTCGATGCCGGCGAAAGGTTCGTCGAGCATCAGCAGCGTAGGGTCCGAGCAGAGCGAGCGGGCGATGGCGAGGCGGCGTTTTTCTCCGCCCGATAGAGTGATGGCGAGCGACTTGACGAGCTTGCTGATGCCGAAGCGATCCAACAAATCATGGGCGCGTTCATGGCGCTCGGCGCGGTTGAGATTCGGGCGGGTTTCGAGAATGGCGAGCAGGTTGTCGAGCACCGAGAGCTTGCGGAAAACCGACTCCTCCTGCGGCAGGTAACCGAGGCCGAGGCGGGCGCGGCGGTGCATCGGCATGTGTGACATGTCGTGGCCGTTGAAACAAACCGAGCCGGCGTCCGCGGGGATCAAGCCGGCGATCATGTAGAACGAGGTGGTCTTGCCCGCGCCGTTAGGACCGAGCAGGCCGACGATTTCCCGGGGCTGGACGGTGATGGAAACCCCGTCCACCACGGCGCGGCCGTTGTAGGTCTTGCGAAGTCCGTTAGCAAAAAGGACGGCGGATTCCGTATGGGAGCAGGTGGAGCCGGGGTGGTGCATCGGTGGAATGGTGGCGGGAACGCCTAATTTGTTTTCTCTTTTTTGGATTCCAGATTTCCGCCCATGTCCCAAACTCCTTCGGTGACGAAGCTGCCCGTTTTGGGGGACATCCGGATGGTGAGGTTCGGCTCTCTCGCCCGCATGAAGGTCGTGCCCTGGGTGTACCACGGGTAGCCGCCGCTGAGGATGATCTGGTCGGCCTTGACGTTGTAGGTAAAAATGGCGCCGCTGGCATGGATCGGGTCCTTGCCGGGCTCCGCTTTCTGTTCGATGAGCACGGCGCCGGTGGCCACGATGCGCTCGACCTCACCGAAGCCCGAGCCGGGACTTCCTTTCGTGGCGGGCTTGGTTTTGTCCGGTAGAGTGCTTGCGGGAGTTGTGGTTTTCACCGTGTTTTCCGGCGATTTCTGCGAGTCGTCTTTTTCAACTTTGGCCGGCTTTTTCTCGAAGAAAATCTTAAGCTCGTTGGCTCCGGATAGATTGAAGCGCGGGTCCTTGACGGTGACGTTCTTCAGGTAAACCATCACTCCCTCGTCCGCATCATAATACATGCCGCCCTCGCAGTGGATCAAGGTGTCGTTAGGACCGCTTTGAATTTCGAGCGGTTTCGCGGGTGCCGGCACGGTGTCCGTGGCGACGGCCGGGAGATCCGCTTGGATGAGGAAGGTGGCGGCAGCTTGCGAGGCGGTGGCGGCGGCGGCCACATCACTGTCTAGGTTCTTGCGGGCGAGGGTTTGCGCGGCGGTGGCAGCGGCGGCCTTGGATGCGGCATCCGCCTGGATCGCGGCGGTTTCTGCGGCGGTTAGCGACTTGGGTGGCGCGGCGACCAGCGACTGGGTGAGGAGCGAGACGCCGAGAAGGGCGGTGGCGCGGAGCGGTGATTTGGGAGCGTGCATGGTCGTCTCGGTGGGAGGAGCTTGGAGGTTGGTGGTGACGGGGCCGAGCATAAAACCCTTGCCCTGCGCGAGGGAATAATAAAGGCCGCTGCCGCGAGTGCTCATCCGGTCGGATTGCAGGTGGACGGGATCCTTGGTGGTGAGCAGGCCTTTTTGCTGGTTGAAAACCGCCTTCGCGAAATCGACGCGCCCGCGCTGGGTTTGATCGGAGTTGTAAAACAACACGGAAACCGTGTCACCGGCGATTTCCCCGGCACTGACGATGGTCATCGCCTTGGCATTCACGACGCTGACCAAGCGGCGGTTTTCATCGTAGCGCGGGAGGATCACGTGCTTGAGCTCGCTGCCGTCGGGAAGCAGCCCGAAGGCCGGAATTTTTTCCACCGGCGGCGGAGTTGCGGGCTCGTCCCCCACCAAGGTGGCGGCGGGTATGACAAGAGCGAGAGCTGTAAGAATGCGGCGCAAGGAAGGGCGGAATTGATGGGAGACGCGCGGCCTCAATGCGAGGCGTGATGAATCGCTATCAGTTTAACAAGGAGGTCCTCGATGAATTCGAGCGGAATTTGATTAGGCCCGTCCGAGACGGCGTTGGCGGGGTCCGAGTGGACTTCCATGAACAGGCCGTCGAGGCCGGTAGCGACGGCGGCGCGGGCGAGGACCGGGGCGAGTTCGCCATCGCCGCCGGTAGCGCCGCCGAGTCCGCCGGGACGCTGGACGGAATGGGTGGCGTCGAAAATAACAGGCAGGCCTTCCTTGCGCATCCAGTAGAGCGAGCGCATGTCCACGACGAGGTTGTTATAGCCGAAAGTGGTGCCGCGCTCGGTGATGAGGAAGCGCTCGCAGCCGAAAGCGCGCATTTTCCCGGCGATGTTGACGGTGTCGAGTGGGGCGAGGAACTGGCCTTTTTTGACGTTCACGGCGCGACCGGTTTTGGCGGCGGCTTCGAGGAGGTCGGTCTGGCGGCAGAGGAAGGCGGGAATTTGGAGCAGATCGACGTGCTCGGCGGCGATCGCGGCCTGCTCGGCGGTGTGGATGTCGGTGGTGACGGGGACGCCGAGCTCCTTGCCGATTTCACCGAGGATGCGGCAGCCTTCCTTGACGCCGGGGCCGCGGAAGGCGTCCACGGAGGTGCGGTTGGCCTTGTCGAAGGAGGCCTTGAAAATGAAATGGATGCCGGTGCGGTCGGCGATTTCCTTGAGCGAGCGCGCCATTTCCCAGGCGAACGCCTCGGATTCGAGGGAGCAGGGACCCAGGATGAAAAAGGGAACGGGCCCGCCGACGGGGACTTTGCCGATATTGAAGGGGTCGAAATTCATGGGAGTTGGAAGGGATCAATGATTGGTTGCAGCCTGAGCGGCTTGGAACAGCGGGCGCAGATTATCGAGCGCGGTGGCGAGGAGCTTCTGCTCGGAAGGTGTGAGATTTCCGCGGGTTTTGGAAGCGAGCATTTCCAGTGAATCCATCACGGATTTGGCGGCGCGCAGGTTGATTTGTTTCTCCCCGCTGTGGGGATTGGGAATCTGGCCGAGAAACAGCCCGGCGTTCTGGGCTTGGAGGATGATGAACTCGTTGAACCGGGGATCGGCTTCGGGCGCTGCGGGCATGTCGCGAGAGTCCGGGCTGCGGAGGAAATATACAAGTGGGAAGACGGGGAGCGCAGAGCTTTCCGTCCGCCGCGGGGTCGTTGCGGGCCTGATGCGCTCGGTGGATTGCGTTCTGGGAATCGCCGCCGCCCGGCTCGTCTTTTGCCTTGCAGGGCCGGACACCGCCGCTAGTCTCGCGGCTCAATGGCATGCGTTTCATGTCATCGCCCAATCAAAAACCACCTCATTGAAATCATGAAACTCGCCTTCATCGCCGCTGCTGCCGCGCTTTTCGCCGCCTCCTGCTGCCCAAGCGCCCCTGCTCCCAGCCAACCGGCTTACGTGGCTCCCTCCAAGTGATTTTCCTCTCCGGCCTTCCTTTTCCTTCTAAAACTTTCTGATTCCATTCCCATGATCCGCATCGTCACTTCGCTCATCGCTTCCGTTTTCGCACTTTTGGCCGCTTCCTGCTGCTGCACCAGTGATCGAAAGGCACCCGGCCTGCGCCGGCTTCCTCAGTTCCAGGAAATCCAATCGGCTCCTGCTCCTGAAGTGCAATACTCGAAGTAATTCGCACCCGCCGGCATCGGTCATCGAGAACAACCAAGTGTCCCCGGCATCCGGCGGGACACTTTTTGTCGTCACCGAAAAATCACAAAAACAGGCTTTTTAAACGGGAAACGGTGTCATTTACTTCCTTACCCCCCATGAAACGCACGCTTCCCCCTGAAGGCCATTCCAAGTTCAGTGGCAATTTACGTCATTACCACCGCTCCAGCGCCCAGAAGCCAAGGACCCGGGATGAATGGGTCAAGGGGCCATCTTCCAAGCCTCGTCATTCGAGAAATTGGCATAAAATCATCGGAATCATTGTCGGTTTGCTCGCGCTTGGGGGAATCATCACCGGCTTGATCATCGAACTCAGTTGAGAGCTCCGCTTTCTTTCCGCCCGATTTACATGCGGCTTTGACATTCTGAAACTCCATGGGCAGTTTTCCCGCCCGTCGCCAACCACGACGGACCACTTACATCATGGGAAAAAGCCTCTTCCAAAAAGTCTGGGACTCACACACCGTCGGCACCATCGCCGATGGACGCACACAACTCTTCATCGGCACGCACCTCATCCACGAGGTCACCTCGCCACAAGCCTTCGGCATGCTGCGCGATCTCGGGCTTGGCGTGAAATTCCCCCAGCGCACGTTCGCCACCATCGACCACATCGTTCCGACGATCAATCAGGACCAGCCCGCGGATCCGCTCGCGGCTGAGATGATCGAAGCGATCCGCAAAAATTGCGATGACTTTGGCGTCACCTATTTCGACCTTGCCTCCGGTAAACAAGGCATCGTCCACGTCGTCGGCCCCGAGCAGGGCATCACCCAGCCCGGCACCACCATCGCTTGTGGCGACTCGCACACCGCGACTCACGGCGCGTTCGGCGCGATCGCCTTCGGCATCGGCACCAGCCAGGTCCGCGACGTGCTCGCCACCCAGACCATCGCCCTTCAGGAAATGAAAGTCCGCCGCATCGAGGTGAACGGCGACCTCGCTCCCGGCGTTTACGCCAAGGACGTCATCCTCCACATCATCCGCCTGCTCGGTGCCAACGGCGGCATCGGCTACGCCTACGAATACGCCGGCGATGTCTTCGACCGCATGTCCATGGAAGAGCGCATGACCGTCTGCAACATGTCCATCGAAGGCGGGGCCCGCTGCGGTTACGTCAATCCAGACGCCAAGACCGTCGCCTATCTCAACGGCCGTCCCTACGTGGACATGAGCGATTTCAACGCCACCGCCGCCCGCTGGCTGTCCTTCGCGTCCGATGCGGATGCCGTGTTTGACGACATTGTCAAAATCAACGCCGCCGACATCCCGCCGACCGTCACTTGGGGAATCTCCCCGGACCAAGGCATTTCCATTTCCGAAAACATCCCGGATCCCGCCAAGGCGTCGACTCCGTTGGAAAAAGCCTCCATCGAGGAAGCGCTCGCCTACATGAAGCTCGATGCCGGATCCCCGATCAAGGGCGTGAAAATCGACGTCGCCTTCATCGGTTCGTGCACCAACGGCCGCATCTCCGACTTCCGCGAGGTGGCGAAATACATCCAAGGCCACCACGTCGCGCCCGGCGTGCAAGCGCTCGTCGTCCCCGGCTCGCAGATCGTCGCCATCCAGTGCGAACAGGAAGGCCTGCCAGAAATTTTCCGCGCCGCCGGCTTCGAATGGCGCGCCGCTGGTTGCTCGATGTGCCTCGCGATGAACCCCGACAAACTCATCGGCGACCAACTCTGCGCCTCGTCGTCTAACCGCAACTTCAAAGGCCGCCAAGGTTCCTCCACCGGACGCACCATCCTGATGTCGCCCGTGATGGTCGCCGCCGCCGCGATCCAAGGCTCCATCGCCGATGCGCGTGAGGTTTTCAGTCTGGAACCATCCGCCGCCGTCGCGTAATACCGAGGCCTCCATGAGCAGCTCCGCCCACAAACTCCCGATCACCGCCGCCGAGTATCTCGAAGGCGAGCTGCGCTCGGAGACGCGTCATGAGTTCGTGGATGGCCGGGTTTACGCGATGTCCGGAGCCAGCCGCAGGCACAACGAAATCTGTCTCGATCTCGCATCCGCCCTGCAATCCCACCTCCGTGGCGGCCCCTGCCGCACTTACATCGAGGCGGTAAAAGTCCAGGTCGCCGACGATTTGGGAGAAAGCTACTACTATCCGGACGTCTTCGTCGCCTGCGAGCCGGGTGATGACGATTCGCACGTCGTTTCGAATCCAAAGCTCATCATCGAGGTCCTGTCCGATTCCACATCGCGCTTTGATCGCGGTGACAAGCTCACCAACTACAAGCGTATTCCCTCCGTTGAGGAAATCGTCCTGATCGAACAGGAGTGGCCGGAAATCCTCGTTTTCCGCCGCTCCGAGCGTTGGAAGCGCAATCTCTACACCCAATTCGACACTATCGTGCGGCTCGATTCCATCGGCTACGCCGCGCCGCTGGCCGCTTTCTATCAATCCCATCCGTTTCCCGAAGACGTCCAGCGACCTTGGTATCACCTCAACCGCATTGAGGACTGATTCCCCACTCTCAACTCTCAACCATCCACTTTCAACTTCCACCATGGCACTCGACCCCGTTCCTTCCGTCACCGGCCGCGCTGTTTTCATCCCCGGCGCGGATATCGATACCGACCGCATCATTCCGGCGCGTTTCATGAAATGCGTCACCTTCGACGGTCTCGGCGAATTCGCCTTCTACGACGTCCGCTTCGACGAGCACCGCAACAAAACCCAGCACCCGCTCAACGATCCGCGCTTCGCCAAGGCGTCCATCCTTGTCGCCGGCGTGAACTTCGGCTGCGGCTCGTCCCGCGAGCACGCCCCCCAATCGCTGCGCAAATACGGCTTCAACGGTGTCATCGCCGAGTCGTTCGCGGAAATTTTTTACGGCAACTCCACCACGCTCGCCATGCCCTGCGTGATGGCCAGCCCGGCCGACGTCGTCGCCATCCGCGACGCCGTGGAGGCCGATCCGGAAACGGAAGTCACCATCGACGTGCAAGCGCTCCGCGTCCGCACTTCCGGCGGCCTCGACATCCCGGTGACCATGCCCGACTCCGCCCGTGAAGCCCTGCTTTCCGGCCGTTGGGACCCGATCCAAGAGCTGCTCGATAACGAATCCGCCATCGGCGCGAAGGCCGCCGAGCTGCACTACGTCTGACGGCAACTTATGGCCGGGTGACTTGAATGCGGATGAAACACGTGCTGCCGGAAGTCAGCGGGATTTTCGCCTCGCGGGTTTCTAACGTGCCGACCGTCGAAATCACGGTATCCGTAAATCCGACCGGCGCGCCGACTTGACCGGGGGCCTTCCAGTTTCCAAGGACAGGGGAAGTTTGCGGCGTGAACACGAGATCCGTTAGCGCGGCGTCCCGCTGATAGCTCACGACGAAGTGAGTCGCCGTGACCGAGTTCACCGGCATCCGCGGCGTCGGCTCGCTGCCCGTCACCGGTGAGGTAGCGAAGGCGTATTCGATGAGATTGCTCCTGCCGTCCTGATCCGGGTCCCCGCCGAGATTTGAAATCGTCCCCGCGGGCAGACCGTTGGCGGATTCCAGGGTCAAGGCCCAGCTGGTGTAAGGATCTTTCACGGTCACGGTTTTCATGCTTCCATAACCAAACCAACGGCAGCCCACGTTCGGACGGATGCGCAGATTGTAGCTGGTGCCTGCTATCAGACTGGCTCCTGCGGTGGTGGCGTTCAACGTGAATGACGTGGCGTTCCCCGGCAAGGTGGTGGTGGTCGGTGTCGTCAGTTGGGTGGCGTTAGTCACGGTGACGTCATCGATGAAAAAGCCATAGCTTGAGTCAATCCCTTGATAATAGCTTATTCCATTGATTTTCATGATGAACCGCAAGTTGATGATTTGTCCCGCGTATGCCGCGAGGCTCACGTTCCTGCTGATCCAATTGGCGTCCCATTCCGCACTGCTCCCTGAGAAATTAACTCCGTTGCGGCTGGCGATGTTGGACCAGGTGGAGCCACCATCCGCGGAAACTTGGGTAAGGAGAATATTCGAGCCAACGGTAAACCGAGCACGGTCATAGTATTGCAGTTGGCTTGTCGCGCTGGGAATAATGTTGCGGGTAATGATAAAGGATTGGTCGCTGGAAAACCCGGATGGAAAGGCGGGGTGTGACTCAGCGCGTGATTCGCCGACATCATCAAGGCGGCCTTCTGGCATTTGGCCGACTTGGTCGCATCAAAGACGATATCCGCAGGCTGCCCGACCATGGCACGGTAGAAATTGATCCGCCGCCGGACATCGTCCTTGAAGGTTGCGGTGGTGGTGCCAGCGGAGCCAGTCGCAACGTTGCCAGTCCAGCCCATGTTCGCGACGTAATTTTCCGAAGCTTGGTAAACGCAGTTATAAAACGACAACACAGAGAGATGGTTTGGAAAACTTGCCCATCGGGCGTTTTCACTCTCGGCGTATAACTTGCCGGAAGGTCCGCGCCGCGATGGATCACTCGACCGGTTCCGCGCGCGGGATGGCGCGGGGGACTTCGGGAAGCGGCTGGAATTCCTCGACCGGATTCGCCCGCAGCGGCGGCGGAAGCTGTTCTTCCACCGGGAGCGCGCGCTGTGGCTTCACGAGAATCGCTTTCGGCGCGGGCGCGGGCGCGGGCGCGGGCGCGGGGGCTTCCTCGATGACTGCGGCTTTCTGCGGAACGACTTTCATCTGCTCCTTGGTCGGCGGGGTTTTCCGCATGCGGATTTCCACCCGGCGGTTGGCGCATTGATCCTCGGCGGTGCCGGTGATGATGATCGGTTCGTAACGCCCGAAGCCGCGGGTGACGATCTTGGACGAGTCCATCCGCAGGGATTTGACGAGGTAGTTTTTCACCGCCTCGGCACGTTTGATCGAGAGGTTGAGGTTGAATTCGTCGCCGCCGACGAGGTCGGTGTGGCCCTCGATCCAGCAGTAAAGACCGGGGTTGCGGTCCATCAGCAGGCCGAGTTTCATCAGGCCGACCTTGGCGCTCTCGCGGAGTTCCGAGCTGTTAAATTCGAAAAGCAGGTCGCTGGGCAGCATGGTTTTTTTGCTGAGCAGGATATTCGCGGGCAGATCGAGCAGGCTGTCGAGCGAGATGACGCCGTCGAGAGTGCCGTTTTCGACCTTGCCGTTGGCACCTCTTTTGATGAGATCCTCGGTGAACTTCCCGATCTCATTGTCGTCCACCATGACCGCGCCGGGGTCCACGGTCATCTGGCCGACTTCCGCAGGCTTGATGTTTTCCGGCTCGCGGCCGAAGTCCGGGAGATCGGCGTCCACTTCCAGGCCGGCGGAAATTTCAAGCGCGGCCGCCTCGGGATTTCCCGCCATGGCGGGGTTTTTCATCTGCAACGCATACTCGGCCTCGATGATCGCAGGCTTGATGTCGATTTCCTGATCCTTGGGTAGAATGTCCAGCAGCTCGACCTCGTCGAGCAAGGCCGCGCTGTCCTTGGGCGGCACGATGACGTCTTCCGGCGGCAGGGATTTCTCCAGATCCATCGGCCGCACTTGCATTTGGCTGACATCGATCGGCTTGGTGCTGAGTTCGCGGGCCTGCTCAAATTTGAAGGCGATCTTCATCTGATCGAGCGCGAAAAAAACCAGCACGTGAAGGAGGATCGAGACCAGCATCGCCACCGCCGCCCACCAGCCAAGATGATCCGGGCCGGGCAAGCGATAAGCTCTCCCGCCGCGCGCGGTATTCCATGAATAGGCGTTTGCCACGGCGGGACTATACCCAGATCGAAAGGGCTGGCAATCACCAGAAAGCCTGTTTATTTTCGGTTTGGCATCTCGTGTGCTCACTTTACCACAACCTCCCTACTATATGGCTGCCAAGAAAACTGCGAAAACGACCACCGAATCCGCCCCGAAAAAAGCGGAAGCGACCCCCAAGCCCGCTGCGAAAAAAGCGGCTAAAAAAGCCGCTGTCAAAAAGACCGCTCCCGCCGCCGCGAAAAAGGCTCCCGCCAAAAAAGCCGCCGCCAAACCATCTCTCGATGTCGTCGCCCGCGCCGCTTACCTCAACTACCGCAACCGCGTGGAAAAAGATCTCCCCGGCGATTCCCACGGCGACTGGCTGGAAGCGGAACGCCAGCACAGCGAGCCGGGCTGATAGCTTGTTTTTCCATCGCTTCCGGCTTGGACAAGCGGGTAAAACGCGCTCAAAGTCCCCCGCGTGAACCCCTGCTCATCTCTCGGCATCGGCCTGGCCGGCTTCGGAACCGTCGGTTCCGGCGTCTGGAACACCCTTCAGCGTAACGGCGAACTCATCACCGGACGCACCGGCGGTGGCGTGGCCCTGCACATCGCGAAAATCCTCGTCCGCGACCTCGCGAAAGTCCGTGCCACGACCGGAGAAGTCGCGCCTGAGATTTTCACCACCGACTGGCGCGCGCTGGTCGCTGACCCGGCGGTGGAAATCGTCGTTGAGCTGATAGGAGGCACGGCGGATGCGTTTGAAATCGTCGCCGCCGCCCTGCACGCCAAGAAACCGGTAGTCACCGGCAACAAAGCCCTGCTCGCCGAACGCGGCGTCGAGTTGTTCGCCATTTCCCGGGAAATGGACACGCCGATCCACTTCGAAGCGGCCGTCGCCGGTGGCATCCCGATCATCCGCACCGTGCAGGACTCGTTCATCGGCAACCGGATCCATTCGTTTTCCGGAATCATCAACGGCACCTCCAACTACATTCTCGGCCGCATGACCGACGCCGGGCTCACCTTCGAAGCCGCGCTCGGCGAGGCCCAGGCGCTCGGCTACGCGGAGGCCGATCCGGCGCTCGACGTGAACGGCTGGGACGCCGCCCACAAGGCGATTCTCCTCGCCACCCTCGCCTATGGATTTCCCATCGACCCCGCCTCGATCCACGTCTCCGGCATCGAACAAGTCCGTCCCGCCGACATCAATTTCGCCAAAAATCTCGGCTACGTCGTCAAGTTGCTAGCAGTCATCCGCGAACACGCCGACAACTCGGTCGAGCTCCGCATCCAGCCGTCCTTCATCGCCCAAACCCACATTCTCGCCTCCGTCCACGGCGTTTTTAACGCCGTCGCCGTGCATGGCGACGCCGCGGGCGAATCGCTTTTCTACGGTCGCGGCGCCGGTCAGGACCCCACCGCCTCGTCCGTCGTGGCGGACCTCGTCGAAGCAGCCCGCTCGCTGAAACAGGTGTCCGGGCACCGCGGCTTCCTCCCCTACCGCGAAAGCGGCCGGATTCTGCCGGTGGGGGAAACTTCCACCTCATATTACGTCCGCTTCGACGTCACCGACCGCCCCGGCGTGATCGCGGAAATCGCGCGGGTGCTGGCGGACCACCGCATCGGCATTTCCGGCACCCATTCACCGGTCAACCCCGCCAATCCGGACGCCGCCTTCGTGGACATGGTTTTCCTGCTTCACACCTGCCCATTCGGAAAACTCCAGACCGCCCTCGCCGAAGTCGAGGCACTCGACTGTATCAACAGCACGCCGGTCGTTTTCCGCATCGAGAATCTCGGTTGATCCCGGTCGGGAAATCTCACTGCGCCCCGTCAGCAGGGAAGCGGAAATGGCCTTGGATGCTGTAGTCGAAAAGGACGTTCTCCCATTTCACTCCGGCACCGATGTTGTGGACCACCCACATTTCATTCGCCCGGTCGCCAGGTCCCGGGACGACGATCCCGATGTGCGGTTCCGCGTTGCCGAGCGACCAGACGACGATGTCTCCCGGAAGATAATCCGCGGCGTTGCGGGATGGCGTCAGGGTTTGGCCCTTGTGCTCGAAGAAGCGCTGGAGGTTCGGAATCCGGCGATGGTCGATGGTCGCGTCGGGAGCCGAAGCGTTCCAAAGCTGCGGGTAAGTGCGGAAATTCTCGGCCATGTCCTCATGCACCAGCACCTGCAAATCCATGCCCATCGCGCGGTAGCAGCGAACCAGCACATCGGCGGCGACGCCTTTATTGGCTGGCACGTCACCATTAGGATAGGCTATTTTGTAGTAGGACGGGTCGAAGGCGACGACATCCCCGGAATGGGAAAGCGCCGCTGCGGCGAGGCCGTCGCCGAAGCTCTTGGAGCTCTCCAGCGAGGGAATCAGCAAAGCCGCCTGATCCATCGATGCGCCCACCTGGGCCGCCTTGAGAAAGGGAATCAAGGGCCGGCCAAACCAGAACCCCATGCCCAGGGCGATCGCGATGATCACCCAGCCGCCGAAGAAGTTGCGGCGCTTCGGCTTTTGAGGGCGCGGGCCTATATACTCAATGGTGCTGTAAAATCCGGATTTCGAACGGGCCATGAATAAATTTGTTAAGGGGCTTGAACCAAATGCCCGGCCAAAAAGCCACCAAATTTCCGTTTTTTTTCATCCGCCTGAGATCGGAATTCATTTCCAGCCTCGACAGCAAATCGCGGCCGCGCCCAGATTCCCGGCATGATGGTTTTTCGCAGCGCCCGGCCTTTGGTTTGGGGTGAGTTGGATGTGCCTTTGTTCGGTTTGGAAAAGGATTTGCACGGCGCTCCGCTGCAGGTCGCCGCGGCGTTTTCCATCGTCACCGACGAGCGGTATTTGTGGTTCATCGCCAACCACCGGAAGCCCGCGCTCTTCCATCCGAAGGCGCGGCCCGGCGCTTTCCAGGCGGAACTCTGGCGCTACGACGTCGCCGAGCTGTTCCTCGCGGACCCGGTCAGCGGGCGGTATTTCGAATTCAACCTCGCGCCTAACGGAGCTTGGTGGACCTGCGAGTTCACCGCCCCGCGGGTGCGGGCGGAAGAGGCGGAAATCGCGATGCCCGAGATCGCGACTTTTTCCGAAATGGCCGCCGACGGCTCGTGGCTCGCCGCCATGGCCATCCCTCTCGACCTGCTGCGCGCGCGGCTGGATTTCGGCCCGGAGACGCGGCTCAACGTAGCGATGATCCTCGAATCCCCGGCGCAAAAGTTCGTCAGCGCCAACGATCTGGGTGGCGGCGAGCCGAATTTTCATCAGCCGCAGCGGTTTTCGAAAATCCAGTTCGCGCCCTTGCCGATTTCATCCGCCTGACCGGTGGATTCCGGTTTGACATCGTCCTCGTTGGTGTAGCATCCGAGCCCATGAGCGCATCCATCATCCGCCGCTTGTCGGGCGATTTTATCCGCCTAACCGGTGGAGCGCTGATCCGCTGGATTTACCGGATCCAGCTGGTGCATCCCGAGCGCCTCCCGGCGACGGGCGGGGCGCTGTTACTGCCTAACCACATCACCTTCGCGGACGGCTTTTTCATCGCCGCCGCCTGCAGCAAGCCGGTCCGCTTCGTGATGGACGAGGCCTACGTGGCCAGGCGCTCGGTCCGCCTTTTCACCAGCATTTTCCAGACGGTGACGATCCGCGTGAACCAGCCGCGCGAGGCCATCCGCATCACCATCGAGGCGCTGCAAAGCGGCGATCTCGTCTGCCTGTTTCCCGAGGGCCAACTCACCCGCACCGGTGCCCTCAACGAACTGAAACGCGGCTGCGAACTGATCGCGAGAAAGGCCGGCCACCCGATCATCCCGCTGTGGTGCGACGGCGCGTGGGGCTCGGTTTTCTCCTTCGAGCGCGGGAGGTTTTTCGGCAAGCGGCCCTACCTGAGACGGCCCGGAATCATCGTGGCGCTGGGGCATGTGATCCGCCCGGAAACGGCCGATCTGGAAATCGTGCGGCAGGAGATGTTAGTCGCCTCCGCGGAGGCGATTTCCAAGCGCTTCGAGTCGCCCTGCTGGGGCACCCGGCTGCCCCGTGGAAATGGCGACGCGCTCGCACAGCTGCGCGAAGCAGGCGAGGCCGCGATCCGCCGCGCATGGGTCAATGGCCACCAGATCAGCCAGGTCAGCACGCTGCAATGGCGGCAGCCGTTTTCCATTTTGAATGACGACCCGGTGCCTGCCAGCCTGCCCGGCTTAGGGCTGACATTTCCCCAACTGTCTCACGCGCACGTCAGGTCCCACGACCGCGTCAACGGCGGGCACGAGGCGACTTGGGTCGGCGGCGACCGCCTCCGTGAAGTGCTCGGCCACACCCAGCTAACTGGGTCTATCATATTCTACGACTTCGGCCGGCGCGCCTTGGAGCCGGTCTATCGGGCGGGATTGCTGCATTGCCCCTGTCTCGCCGTCGATGGAATGGTCATCGCCATGTCGATGCCGGATCCGACGAGGCCATGGGCGGAAAGCGAGCCGCAGTCCGGCCACAAACCCGGCACTTGGGGGAAGCTCCTGCCCGGCTGGTATCTTCTCCCGTCGGAAAACGGCGGCCTGCGCGCGCACGGTCCGGCAGCTCCGCAAAACGGGCTGGAACTCCCGGCGGGCGCGCTCCTCGATGAGGAAGGTTTCCTCACGCGGCCGGCTGCTAACGCTCGCCGCTGAGCCTACTCGGGCAGCACGGTGACGAGGGTCGGCGCGACCGAAAAGACGCGGGCGGCGGTTTCGCGGACTTGCGCGGCGGTTAGGGCGTTGTAGGCGGCGGGCAGGCGGCGGTATTCGTCGGCCGGGTGGCCGAAAAGGAGATCGAGCGCGACGTGGCGGGCGATCGATGACGGCGATTGCTGCTGGATGGCGAGGCCGCTGAGGACGGTGGAGCGCACTCGATCAAACGCTTCGTCCGGGATGCCATGGCTGGCGATCTTTTCGATTTCGATGAGGATTTCCCGGCGGGCAAGCTCGACCTGCGCGGGCGAGGTGGCGACGTAGAAGGTGAAAAGCCCGGCGTCGTAGCCGAGGAACTGAGTGGCGCCGACCTGATAGGCGAGGCCGAGCTCCTCGCGGATGCGAGTGAAAAGCGGGCCCGCCATGTCGCTGGCGTATTCCTGGATCATCGCCAGCGCGTGGCGGTCCCGGCCGCTGACGGTGGTGCCGGGGAAGCCGATGGTGACCACCGCTTGTTTCTTCGGCAGATGGCGGGTGTGCTGCGCGCCGGGAGCGGAACGGCTGGCCGGAGCCGCCCAGCGTCTGCCTTGCGGAAGCGCGGAGAATTTCGCGGCGATAAGTTCGAGGGTCGCCGCCGGATCGAAATCCCCGGCGATGACGAGCGTGATGTTAGCCGCGTTGAAATGGAGAGCGTGGTGGGAGCTGAGCGCGAGGCGGTCCAGCGCGGGCAGGCTTTCCAGCGAGCCGAGTGCATCGAGACCGTAGCCGCTGCCGCTGAACGCTGCCTCGCGCAGGGCGCGGAATCCAGTGTGCAGCGGGTCTTGCAAGGCTTCTTCCAAGGCGGCGAGCTGGCTGGCTTTTTCCCGGCCGATCGCGTCACTCGGAAGCGACGGCGAGAGGATGACTTCTGCTAAAACATCGGCGATGGTCGCGAGATCCGGCGCGAGTCCGGCGGCTTGGACGAGCAGCGCGTTGTTGCCCGCGGTCGCGCTGATCGACGCGCCGAGCGATTCAAGGGTGACGGCGATTTCCTGCGCCGTGCGGGTGAGCGTGCCTTTGGAAAGCGTCGAGGCGAGAAGCTGATTGAGGCCGTTAGTCTCCGGAGTTTCGGACGGAAGCCCGCCCCGCACGGCGGCTTGGAAATGGACGAGCGGGACGCGGTGGTCCGGGATGAGCGCGAGGGTGAGGCCGTTAGGCAGGGTGTGGACCTGGAGCTCCTCGCGGACGCGGGCGATTTTCGCGGTGCGAGCCGGAGCCGGGGCGTCGAGCGGATCGAGGATGGTCAGGCTGAGGCGGCTTTCGGTTAGCGTGGCGGCGGCGCGGCGGATGTCGGCGGCGGTGACCGCCTGGATGGCGGCGAGGTAGCGGCGGGTGAAATCAAGATCGCGGGCTTCGTGCCAGTTGGACGCGAGGTCTGAGGCACGGCCGGAAGCGGTCGTCAGGCTGCGGAACTGGCTGGCGGCGATCTGGCGTTTCGCCTTGGCGAGATCGTCGTCCAGCTCGGCGGCCCCGATGGCGGCGACTTCAGATAGAATTGCCTCGATCAGGGCGTCGCGCTTGGCGGGCTCGGCATCGGCGGAAGCGCCTAGCAGTCCTTCGCGGCCGGGGCCGGTCCACGAGAACGCGGAGATTTCCAGCGCTAGCTCGCGTTCCTCGCGCAGGCTGCGGTGGAGGCGCGACGAGCGACCGCGCCCGAGGATGGCGGCAAGCACATCGAAGGCGGGCGCATCCGGATGATCGAGCGCGGGGGCCTTCCATGAGAGGGAAATCCGGCTGGTCGGGACAGCGAAGGTTTCGCGCGCGCGGCGCGGTCCGATCTGCGGCGGATCGAGCGCGACTAACGGATCGCGACCGCCGCCAGGAAGGCAGCCGACAGTGAGTTCGACCGCCATCTTCCGCGCCTCGTCCGGATCGAAATCTCCGGAAATCACCGCGAAACAACGGTCCGGCGTGTAACGGGCGCGGTGGTAGTCGGTGAGGTCCTGGTGGCGAATCGCATCGAACAAATGGCGGTGGCCGATCACCGGATGGCGGCGCGGATCGTGGGCGAAAACGGTGGAGAATAACAGCCGTGAGGCGACGTTGTCCGGATCATCAAGGCCCATGTCGATTTCCCGGCGGATGACGTCTTTTTCCTTCTCGAACTCGGATTCCGGCAGGTTGGGAAAGAAGACGAGGTTGGTCAGGGTTTTCAGGAAAACCGGCAGCGAGGCGGCCGGCCCGTCGATGTAATAGACGGTGCGGTCGAAGCTGGTGTAGGCGTTCCAATGGCCGCCGGCCGCCTGCACGGTGCCTGCCAGAGTGTCGGCGTCGAAGTCGCGGGTGCCTTTGAAAACCATGTGCTCGAGGAAATGGGAGATCCCGGCGCCAAGGTGCGCGTCCTCGTGCATGCTGCCGGTGGCCACCCAGATCTGCGCGCTAACCACGGGCGCGGCGGGGTCCGGATCGAGGATCAGGGTGAGGCCGTTGGGGAGGGTTTCGACAGTGGCGGCGGTAGCGGGGTATTCCATGAAGTTCTGGCTTAGATGAAGGGGTGAATGACGTATAAGCAGCGGCAATGCAACGGTGGATCGTATGGGGTGTGGTGGCAATGATGCTGATGCTCGGCGGCGGAGTGTTTGCCTATTCGACTTACAAACAGAACCGCCCGCATCCGATGTGGATTCCGCTGCTGCTCAATCCCGCGTTGCCCGGCGAAAAGAGGCAGGAAATCGCCATGCGCCTGATGCAGGATGTGTGGAAATTCCTCGGGATCAAACCACCGCCGCCGCCGAAGGACGAATTTTAAAGATGGCTGATGACCCGTGAGCGGTCGAAGCGGGCCTTGGGCATTTCCGCATACTTGTCATCCGCCGCGCGATAGCCCAAAGCGCAGGCCACCACGGTCGCGTAGCCGCTGCCTTCAAGGCCGAGCACGTGATCGTAGCCCGCCGCGCTGATGCCTTCCATCGGGCAGGCGTCGATTCCTAGCAGCGCCGCGGACGCCATCAACTGGCCGAGGGCGATGTAAACCTGCCGGATGTTCCATGCGTGCCGCGCCTCGTGGCTCATCGCCTGGGCGAAACCGCGGATCATGCCGTCGAGCGGCGCGACGGCTTCCGCGCTGCTGCCCTGCACCTCGCACATCCGCGCCATCCAGGCGTCGATGTCGGTGGAATCCAGATCCGTGCGCGCCGTTAGGACGACGTAATGCGACGCCTCGGTGACCTGCGGCTGCCTCCACGATTCCGGTGATAGATTCGCGCGGACGCCGGGGTCCTGGATGACGATGAATTTCCACGGCTGGAGACCGAAGGACGACGGCGTGAGGACGAGCGATTCCTCGATAGCGTCCCAAGTCCCGGCGGGAATCTTACGGGAGGCGTCGAATTTCTTGGTGGCGTAGCGCCAGCGGAGCGAGGCGAGAAGTTGGTCAGGGATAAGTGTCATGTCGGCGCTACTGTTGAACATCTATTCCGAAAGGCAAGGAGACCGAGGGCAAATCCTTCAAAGTCATACTGAAAACAAGTCCGTATTCTGACTGATAGCGGTTGTCCTCGCTGGTCAGCCCCATCCCTGCCACCCAGTTTCCCAGGTCGCGGTGCAGGGTATATTGTTGGCGCTCGAGCGTCCCGTCATCCAGCTCGACGGTGTGGCGCGTGCCGATGCCCCAGTTCTCATTGAGCCGGGTGTAGGATTCCAAAACCACCTGGTTGGAGTCGATGAGGACCGGATGACCGTTCAGCTCACGGTAGCCTATCGAGAATTGAAAGTTGCGGGTCGGCATGAAACGTGTGCCGAGCTTGAATTCATTGAACCCGGAGCCGTTGGTCGTGATGGGGAATTGTGTCTCAAGATCCATCTCTAACCATGGCAAAGGTCTCCAGCGGGCATCGTTGTAAAGGTTCGAGTAGTCCCTCATTCCCTCGGGGTCCTTGATGAACGCGTCGATATAGGTATCGACATAAAGCCACTCGAAAGCCTGGTTGTCGCGCTTGGTCAGCAGCCGGTTGCGCGCGCCCATGCGGACCACGTTCCAGCTCTGCATATCGTCGATCGCGGAAAACCGCACCGGGTCCAGGGGCCGCGGGCGGGTGGTCGGGGTGAGCCGGTCCACCTGCGGGTTGTTAAGGTCGAAATCATCGGTGGAAACAAACGACCACGCGGCGTATGGCTGCAGGACATGCTTGAGGCCGTCAAGTCCGAGCCGGGAGTTCCGATAGGAGCCCAGCTCCTTGGAGAGTTTCAGCGATGTCTCCGCGCCCATGTGAAGGGTCGTCCGGTCCAAATCGTCGAGTTCCCAGTTCGCCGCGGCGTATCGCGTATAGCCCAGCCCGGCCTGGGGAGTGACGTTCAGGAAACCACCGAAGGTCATCGGCATCGACAGCTCCTGATAGGTGTTGAAGCGGGCGTAGTTTGAGTCAATCAACTGGGTGCGGATGTCGTCCCGCCTTGGGTCACCGAGCGGCAGGGCGAGGAGCTTTTCGGCAAGCTGCCGCTCGTATCCGCTGAGCTGGCTGAGCAGCGCCCCTGCTGCGGGATCGGCGGCGGTCATGTCCATCAGCGGATTGACAATCGTCCCGGCCGCTCGGTCTGCGGCTTTTTCCCCGATGAGTCCGAGGGACGTTTTCCCCTCGTGCAGAAGCGCCGACCCGAAGAGCGCCCCCCTCGCCTGGTCGAAGGAAACCTCCGGCAGGCGGCTGTCCGCCCGATAGAAATCATTGAGCTGGTAGCGCGTGAATAGCGACAGCAGCGAGCCGTCATCCCGCCGGTAGATCCCGAGCGTGTTGTCCGGCGCCGGATTGGTCCGATAGGTGTCGATGTCGAAATCCTCGAGGTAGTATTGATCACTCAGGAGTGAGATGTTGGATTCGATCCGCCAGTCCGCGTCGTCCGGGAAATCCAGCTCGTGGCGATACTTCGCCTCGATGCTGTAGCGATCACTGTCCACCTCGCCGCGCGTGATGCCGTTGGTGCTGGTTTCAGGCGCGATGTCGTTGAGGTAGTAGAAACTCAGCCCGCTGATTTCCTCTTTATTCTCCTCCCGCGTATCGACGAAATCGACTCCCGCCGCCACACCGCGTTTCCCGCGGAGATCGAGATGCCAGCGGGAAAGCAGCCAGGCGTCCTCGTTTTCCCCGGTTTTCTCGTTATATTTTCCACCCAGCATCATGCCGTAACTGTTGAGCAAAAACGGCCCCCAGCTGGAACGGGCGCCAGGCATGAAATGGTAGCCCAGCTCGGCGTTCAGCGGCTGGCTCAAGTAAGGCAGCCAGAAAACCGGCAGGTCGCCCGCGTAGAGCCGCAGGTTTTTGAAAACGATCTTATCCTCCGGATAGATCGTGATCTTCTTCGCGCGCACCCAGAAATTAGGGTCCTCCGAGTCGTCCGTGGTGATTCCGGCGTCCTCGCCCACGTAAACCTTTTTGCCATCCCGGTCCTCGGCGGTGAATTTCCCCGCTTCCAGCAGGATCGGATCCAGCCCGGCCCGCAGCCCGCGGGTGTCCATGAACTTCTTCTCGTAATAATACACCGCCCGGTCGCCGCGCTGCAGGATGCTTCCCTGATAGATGCTGACGTTCCCCAGCAGCGTCGCGCTCTTCGCCTTGAGGTCCACCACCGCGCTGTCCGCGAAGGCTTCCATCCCGTTATCACCGGTGATCTTGATTCCCGGGCCCTTGTAATGCAGTCCGTTGTCCTTGCTGCCCTCGATCGGTCCGCCGCCGTAGTTGCTGATCTGCAAGTTCTTCGGCGCCTCAAAAGCGTTCGCCCCCAGCGTGCCGAACGGAATTTCCGGCGCGGGCACCGGCGTGATCAAATCCACCGCCGGAACACCGGGAGCGCCCTCGGGGAGGACTTGCTCCTCCTGGGCACGAAGCGGCAGAAACAACAGCGGCGAAATGATCCATGCACCAAGTTTCAGCATTGGCGTGATAAGAAAACCCCCGGCCCGTGAAGTAAAGGGCGAAAGCCCGCCGGCTCGGGGGATAAAATCCATCTTGCCCGGCAGGATTCCGAGCTATTCTCCGCCATGCAACCGATCCAACGCACCGCCATCATCGGAGTGACCGGGTTCGTCGGTCACGGCCTGCCCACCCTGCTCGCAGAAATGGGCGTCGCCACCACCGGCATCAGCCGCTCCGGAAAAGGCGCTCTCCCCGGCATCGACCACTGGCAAACCCCCGACACCCTCGACTTCTCCGGCCACCAGGCCGTCATCAACCTCGCCGGCGAACCCATCGACCGGCGCTGGACCGAAAAAAACCGCCGCCTGTTCCGCGAGAGCCGCGTCGGCCTGACCAGCCGCGTCGTCGCCGCCATCGCCAAGCTCCCCGCCGACGCGCGCCCCAAGGTCCTCATCAACGCCTCCGCCGTCGGCATCTACGGCGACCGCGGCGATGAAATCCTCACCGACACCACCCGCCGCGGCACCGGCTACCTCGCCGACCTTTGCCACGACTGGGAAAACGCCGCGCAGGACGCCGAATCGCTCGGCGTCCGCGTCATCCGCCTGCGGACCGGCATCGTCCTCGGGAAAAACGGCGCCGCCTTTGAAAAGCTCCTCGCCGTTTTCAAACTCGGCATCGGCGGCCGGCTCGGCTCCGGCAAGCAATGGATGCCATGGATCCACCTCGCCGACCACCGCGCCGCCATCCTCCACGCTCTTCTCTCAGAAACCCTCGCCGGCCCACTCAACCTCACCGCGCCCCATCCCGAGCGCAACCGCGACTTCACCCGCAAGCTCGCCGCCGCCCTCCACCGTCCCGCCATCCTCCCCTCACCCGCCTTCGCCCTCAGGCTCATGCTCGGCGAGTTCAGCAGCGCCCTGCTCGCCAGTCAGCGCGCCTTACCCGCCGCCCTCGAAGCCGATGGTTTTCATTTCCGCTTCCCCACCTTGGAGCAAGCGCTGGCCGATCTCGTCTGACCATCAAATCCCGGATCACGGGCCTTTTTTCACTGCGCCGTGACATGCTCCACGTCCGCTGCTGCGAGTTTCGCAGCTGCGTCTTCCGAATCCATAGCTGGCGTGCCCTCCCCGGAAACCACGATCCGCACGCTTCAGCCGTCGGGCCACCCGAAAAAGCCCTCCGCTCAAATCCCGCAGGGCCCAAAGCATGCCCGCAGCGGCAGCCGCACCACCTCCCATCTTTCTGGCGCCCTTTTTCGCTTCGCCCCGTAGCGTTCCTGGGAGCTGGCGAACGCCTCGTTCACGAAATTCCTGCTGCCGATCACCGCGCCGTCCGTGAAATACCGGATCCGACAGCGCAAAACCTTCCCGATGGGAATCTCCCCGTCCCTGTTGCGATCCAACTTCGCCTCCTCTTTTGAAATTCCTTTGCGCAAGGTCTTGGTGATCTCCTTTCCATCCCGGCCAACAAAGACCGATGATTTTCCAACAGCTCCAGCCATTAGCAGTTTCCGCTATTCCAGCGAAAAATCGTTAGCCCATATCGAATCATCCGCCAAATGGAGGATGCGGAACTCCGCAAGAAAACCGCACGAGCCATGGAAGGAATCATCCTCCAACAAAGCCCGGCAACCCGCGATGCATGGCTCCAACACGCCAATCCCCAAATCCGCATCGAACTCGAACAACAACGCGATCAAGCCCTCAAGGATGTCGGCAACAATATCCAGCAAGGCCAGCAGGCATTGCCCTCACGGCAGCTCGCGGATGCGCAGGCGGCGGAATTGGATCGGCGATCCTTCACTTTCCAAGCAGAGGTAGCCTTCAGCCGGATCGCAGGCGGTGCCGCCGGACACTTCCTCCCCATTCACCCATAGCCGCACTTCACCGTGGGTCGCACGGATGTAGTAGTGGTTCCACTGGCCGTGGTCCTTGCACAAGTCCTTGCGTGGAAAACTGCGCTCGCCATTGGGTGAGGTCTTGCCGATCGGCGTCATCTTCACCCGCACCGGAAACACATCGCCGTGGGTGGTGAACCAGTCGGTCTTCTGGCCGGCCTTCGCCATCTGGTCGGTGAACGCATTGTCGAGCACCTGGACTTCGATACCGGCCGGCAACCCGGGCTTGCCTGCTAGGGCAAGCTTTTCCACCGAGGCGGGCGTGGTCCAAACGAAGACGCCTGAGTTCCCTGCGGGTTTTTCGTGCATCCATTCGACGACGAGTTCGAAATTGCGGAGCGATTTCTTGGTCCGCATCACGCTCACCGGTTGACCGGTGCAGAACAAGATATCGTCTTTCCATGCCCAGGTGTCGTCGGCGCTGTTGACCTTGGTGAAGTCGTCCTGCGTCAGCGCGCGCCAACCGGGTTGGGTGTCGTCGATCACCGGCTTTGCCGGATCGGCGGCAGCGAATGAGGTCAATATGAGACCTAACAAAAATTTACGGGCGATAGGTTTCATGGCGATTGAAATTATCCGTTGAGTGTCCAGCCCGCGCGGTAGTTGCGCTTGAGAAGCGCGTTGGCCTCGGCGTTGTTGGTGACGACTCCCTTGGCGCCATCGTAGGTGATTTCGCCGCCGGAACGATACGCCACCAGGCCGAGCAGCATCTGTTCGATCAACTGTGAGTGGTATTCGAAGTTGCAGCATGTTGATTTCGACGGATCCTTGCAGGCGTCCACCCACTCCTGATAGAAACTCGGAATGGCCGGGAGTTGCTTGTCCTTGGCGCGGGGTTTGTAGTAGCTGAGGTCCGGGTTCTTGCCGGAGGGAATGAGCAGGCGTTGGTTGTAATCGGCGATGATGAAGCCCTCCGTGCCCTGGAACATCGCTCCATGGCCGAGTTTTTCAAAATCAAGGAACGGCCGCGGGCTGCGCGGATACAGGCCACCCTGGTTCCAGTTCACGCGGATCGGCCCGCGCCAGTCGTTGGCCGGGTGTTCGAATTGGGCCTCCAACTCGACCGGAGTCACATCCGGGTTGTATTTCTCGCCAGTTGCCTTGACCGAGGTCGGCAGTTTGGCATCGGTGACGCAGTAGAGCAGGTCCATGAAATGGCTGCCCATGTCGCCAATCTGGCCGACGCCCCAGTCCCAGAACATGTTCCACTGCAGGCAGTTCGATCCCGGGCCACCGGTGAAGTATTCCGGGTGGTAGGGGCGCTCGGGCGAGGGGCCAAGCCACAGGTCCCAGTGCAGGCCTGCGGGCGGATTGCCCGATGCGGGGAAATGCCCGTCGCGACGCAGCTTGCGGTTGCCCCATGCGGTGGCCGATTTGAATTCGCCGATCGCACCGTCGATAATCATTTCCTTCACCCGCGCATAGTTGTCCTGCGCGTGCATCTGGGTGCCGCACTGGGTGGCGAGTTTGCCTTTTTTCGACAACCAGTTGGCGCGCAGCGTGCGCGCTTCCTCCACACTCAGGGCCAGCGGTTTTTCGCAATACACGCTCAGGTTCCGGTTGAGTGCCCAGTTGGAAATGAATGCATGGTGGTGGTCGGCGGTGCAGATCACCACGGCGTCGAGTCCCTTGTGGTCGAGGCACTTGCGCCAATCAACGTAGGTCTCGGCCTTCGGAAATTCCTTCAAGGCATGGGCGAAGTGCGCCTCATTGATGTCGCAAATCGCAACCACGTTCTGCTGCTTCAGCCAGCCATAGTGGGCGGTGGCGCGGCCCCAGGCACCGATGAGCGCGATGTTGAGTTTGTCGTTCGGCGATTGCCCGGCAGCCCGGATCCCGCTCGGCAAGATCAGCAATCCGGCGGCGGAGAGCGTTGATTTCCGCAGAAACGAACGACGGTCGAGAGGATGGGTCTGGATATTCATGATTTGCTTCCTACGCGGATGAATGAATGTTCTTCCAGAGAACATGAAAAAAACTCACATCTTTGGGGTCGGTCCCGAATGGCGCTAACTTAACGTGCTTTTGGGATTTCCGAGAGCGGCTTGCGCCTGCGGACGCCGGGGACGGTTTCCAGGATTAGAGTTTGGGTGATTTCCCGCATTTCACGGACGGTTTCCTCCAGGCTTTTGTGATTGTCGATCG
>CAMDLP010000043.1 GCA_945901795.1 Akkermansia muciniphila
GTAAAGCCCGTCGGTGAAGATGAGCACGGAGTCGCCCACCTGCACCGGAAGTTCCTGCGTGTGGTATTTCACGTCATCGAACAGGCCGAGCGCGGGACCGGAGGCGTTTGGAGTGGTGATCGGAACGACTTCATCAGTCGCATCGCGCAGCAGCAGCGGACTCGGGTGGCCGGCGTTGGCGAAAGTCAGTCGCGCGGTTGAGACGTCCACCACGACATAACAGGCGGTGGTGAAAAGGGTGGCACCGAGCTGGCCGAGGATGCCGCGCAGCGAGTGATTCATCTTGGTGAGCAGCGCGCCGGGGTCGCCTGCCAGATCGCTGAGTTGCTCCTCAAGCGTGCGCATGATGGCGGTGACGAGCGCGGCGCGCACACCGTGGCCCATCACGTCGCACATGAAAATACCGACAGCGGTGTCCGACACGCGCGTCACGTTGTAATAGTCGCCGCTCACGGAGCTGGTCGGATGGAAAATGCTGGAAAACTTCACCGCGCTCGCCGCCTGGGCGGCACCTCGTGGAAGGGTGGGGAATTGATTGGGAAGGAAGGTCATCTGGAGTTCGCGGGCCATTTCCAGATCCTCCTCCATTACGGCGTTTTTCTCGCGCAGTTCGCGGGTGCGGTCGGCCACGCGCTGCTCGAGCTGTTCGTTGAGCTCCCGCAGGGCGGTCTCGGCCTTGCGGCGGGCGTTGCGCAGTTCGACTTCCCACAGCGCCCGGTCCACTGCGGGCACGAGCCGGCCGAGCCGGTCCTTGAGCACGAAATCCGTCGCGCCGTTCTTGAGCAGTTCGACTGCGGTTTCCTCGCCGACGGCTCCGGAAATGACGATGACCGGCACGTCTGGGCAGCGCTCCTTGGCCATCGCGAGGGCTTGCCCGCCGTCGAAGGTCGGCAGCCGGTAATCCGCCAGGATGAGCTCCGGCTTGAATTCAAAAATGGCGCGCTCGAAGTCGGCTCCGGTCTGCACGCGGGTCGCGGTGAATTCAACCCCGCCCTGCCTGAGTTCATGCATGATCAATTCCGAATCGATGTCGGAGTCTTCGAGTGCGAGAATACGGATTTCAGTCTTTTCCAGTGCGTTCATAATTTAATTAGAGGTGCCTGATTTAGGTGTATCCAATACGAGCCCATATGGCTCACCACCTCAAGGAAGTTTTCAAAATCGACGGGTTTCACGATGAAACTATTAGCCCCTAACCGGTATGCCTCGGCCACGTCGCTGTCCTCGCGGGACGAGGTCAGGATCACGACGGGCAGCAGCTTGGTGCGCTCGTTGGCGCGGATCTCGCGCAGGACTTCGAGGCCGCCCACCTTCGGCAGTTTGAGGTCGAGAAGCACGACTTTAGGCGGTTTGCAGCCTTCTTCGGCCGCGCTGCCGTGCAGGAAATCGAGCGCTTCCTCGCCGTCGCTGACATGGAACAGATGGCTTACGGGCAGGCATTTCCTGAGGGCGCGGATCGCGAGCTCCGCGTCATGCGGGTTGTCCTCGACGAGGAGAATTTCGAATTGGGTTTTCATGATTTTTGATTAGGCAAGGTGAAGTAAAATGTCGCGCCGTGGTTGACTTCGGCCTCCGCCCAGACGCGGCCGCCGTGGCGTTGGACGATGCGCTGGACGAGCGCGAGCCCGACGCCGGTTCCCGGGAATTGCTGCTGGTTGTGGAGGCGCTGGAAGACTCCGAACAGCTTTTCCGCATAGCGCATGTCGAAGCCGACGCCGTTGTCTTTCACATAATAAACGCGGCCGCCGCTTTCGGCCTCTGTCGCGCCGATTTCGATCTCCGCGATCTCCCGCTCCTTGGTGAACTTGAGGGCGTTGGTGAGCAGGTTGATCCACACCTGGCGGATCATCGCCTCGGTGCCTTGGGCGAGTGGCAGCGGGTGCAGCTCGAACCGCACCTGGCGTTCCGGTTCGAGCGCCGAAAGCTCGTCGAAGACCTCCTGCGCCAGCGCGTGCATGTCGATCCGCGCGGACTCGATGGTCTGGCGGCCGAGCCGGGAAAAGGCGAGCAGGTCATCGATGAGCCGGCCCATCCGCTGGGCCTCGCTGCGGATCACGCCGAGCATCCGGCGGCCCTCGTCGTCGAGCTTGGGGGCGTAGTCGGCGAGGACCATGCGGGAGAATCCATCCACCGCCCGCAGCGGCGCGCGCAGGTCGTGGGAGACGGAATAACTGAAGGCCTCGAGCTCCTTGTTCGCCGCTTCCAGCGCGGCGGCGCGGCTTTCCAGCACGGCGTTGAGTTCGCGAATCCGCTCCTCCGCCAGCTTGCTCTCGGTGGAGTCGAAATTAATCCCCACCACCCGCTCGGCCTTGCCATCGGCACCCGTGATGATCATCTCGGAGGCTTGGATGACGCGCACCGCGTGGTCGGAAGCGCGGGTGATCCGGAACTCGCGCTGGTCGCGGCCGCAGGTCGCGATGGTGTGTTGCAGCCGCGCTTCCTGCGCGGCGAGTTCCGCCGGCAGCACCGCGGAAGTCCAATCCTGATAGGTCGCCCGGCCATCCGGATTTGGCGGCAGGCCGTAAATTTCGAACATCCGCGCGTCCCACTTGAGTTCGTTGGTTTTCAGGTCCCACTCCCACACCGCGATGTCGGCCGCCTCGGCCGCCAGCCGCACGCGCTCCTCGCTCTCGTGCAGCGCCTCCTCCATCCGCTTGCGCACGCTGATGTCGGTGCGGATGGCGATGTATTGCTGCGGCTTCCCGTCCGGGCCGAGAAAGGGGACGATGGTGGTGCTCACCCAATAAATGGTGCCATCCTTCGCGCGGTTTCGGATTTCGCCCTGCCAAGTCCGGCCGCTGCCGATCGTCTCCCAAAGTTCGCGGAAAAACGCTTCCGGGTGATAACCCGAATTGACGATGCGGTGGGTCTGGCCAAGCAGCTCTTCCCGCGAATATTTGGAAATCTCACAGAACTGGTCGTTGGCGTAGGTGATCGTCCCGTCCGGGTCGGTGATGGCGACGATCGCTTGCTCGTCGAGCGCGTGTTTGAAATCGACGAGGGAGGCGTTGGCGGCTAGCAGCTCGGCGGTGCGCTCCTCGACCCGCCGCTCCAAGCCCGCGTTGAGCTTGCGGATTTTCTCCTCCGCCTGCTTGCGCTCGATGGCGATGCGCGTGACATGCACCACCCGCTCGATGAGTTCCAACTCGACGGGCGCGGGGTGGCGCGGCTGGCGGTGGTAAACGGCCAGCACGCCGAGGACTTTCCCCTGGCTGTCATGGATCGGCGTGGGCCAGCAGGAGCGCAGGCCGTGCTGGCGCGCGAGCTCGCGGTAACCCGCCCACAGCGGGTCGCTGGCGATGTCCTCCACGATCACTTGCCGGTCCAGAGAAACCGCCGCCGCGCAGGGCGCGACCTCGGGACCAATGACCAGACTCTCAAGGCCGCGCCTGAATGCCTCCGGCAAGCCGGTGCCGGCGCCGAGCCGCAGGTGGACGCCGTCCTCATCGAGCAGCATGACCGAGCAGATCGCTCCCTGCAGTTGATCATTCAAGCCAAGCATCAAATTGCCCAGCACCTGGCCCAACGGCTCGGTGCTGACGATCGATTCCATGGCGCTTTTCTCCCATGCCAGAAGTTGCTGGGCATGCCTGCGGGCGGTGACGTCCATCACCAAGGAGGCGACTCCGGTGCAGGTGCCCTGGTCGTCGATGAGCGGCGTGTTATACCACTCGCAGAGGATCTCGCCGCCGTCCTTGCGGATGTTCTTGTTGGAGCTTCGTTCGCCGCCGCGGCGGTGGATCAAGTTCTGCCAGATTTTATCCAAACACGCATGAAATTCCTCCGGCACGATAAAGGACGCGGGCTGCCCGGCAGCCTCCTCGGGGCTGTATCCGAAAATCGTCTGTGCCGCGGGATTCCAGCGGCTGACCCGGGAATCCATGTCCCACTCGATGACGGCCATCGGGGTCTGCTCGAAGTGCAGTCCGAGCTTCTGGGTGGCCATCCGCAGCGCTTCCTCTGCCTGCTTGCGCTCGGTGATGTCGGTGTGCGCGACGATGACGCCGCCGATGTTGCCCGTGGGCCGGACCACTTCCATGGTGAACCAGCGCGCGCGCCCCGGCGCGTCGCACGGGTATTCCAGATTGAAATGTGTTTTCTCGCCCGACAGCACGGCTTCCACCCCGGCGACGGCGGCTTGCGCGTATGGATCGCCGACATGGATGGCAGGTCCGCAGACTTCCAGATAGTTCGCGCCCACGCCGACTTTCTCCTCGCCGGGGTTGCCGTTTTCGCGGGCGAAGCGCAGCCACGGTTCGTTGACCGCAAGGATTTTCCCCGTCTGGTCCAACACCACGACGTGCGCGGGCAGGGAGTTGAGGATGGACCGCTGGAACTCCTCGCTCTCGCGCAACGCTTCCTCGGCCTGTTTGAGCCCGGTGATGTCGAAGGCGGCGCCCACCAGGCCGGTGATGGTCCCGTCTCCATCGCGCAGCGGCACTTTGTTGATCAGTAAAATCCTCGGCTCGCCGGCGACGATTTCCTTCCGGACTTCCTGATTGACGAGCGGGACGCCTTTCAAAACCGCTTCCTCCTCGAGTCGCAGGCATTCGGCGACTTCCGGCGGATAGAAATCCGCGTCGGTCTTGCCGACCAGCTCCTGCGGGGAGGCCGCGCCCATGTTGGTGGCGCAGGCGCTGTTGGCTAACAAGAAGCGGCTTTCCCGGTCTTTCACGAAGATCCAGGTGGGCAGCAAATCCACCAGGGTGCTCAACAGCTGCCGCTTGGCGGCCAACGCCTCTTCCGCCCGTTTGCGCTCGGTGATGTCCCGCACCGTCGCCGCATAACTGGTGATTACGCCATCCTTGCTGGTCACCGAAAACGGGCTGACGGTCGCCGGAAAGCGCTCGCCGTTACGCCGCATGAAGGTCAGTTCGAAAATCCGCACGCCGCCCTTCATCGTCTCGCGGAGCGCGGCTTGGATCCGCTCGTATTCCTCCGGCGGCCAGTAGGCGTGCGGCGGCCCGGCACCGACGAGCTCTTCCCGTGAAAACCCGGTCATCCGGCACAGGGACGGATTTGCCTCCACGATGACGCCGCTTGGATCAATGATCGAAAAGCCGTCCTGCATCGAGTGGATCAGGCTGTTGGAAAACTCGAGCGAGTCGCGCAGCGCCTCCTCCGCGTGCTTGCGCTCGCTGATGTCGCTGACGACGAGGCGGATTTCCGGCGCACCCTCGGCGTCCTGCGCGAGGGTGGCGGCAAGATGCGTCCAGACCGGAGCCATGTCGATCTTCAGCAGGCGCAGCTCGCAGGCCTGCGGGTCGCCGCTGACCAGCAGCCGCTTGCTCGTTTGATAAAAAATGTCCTGGTCCGCCGGCAGGATGATGCCGGAAAACGGCCGCTGGATCAGCGTGCTGCGGCCCACTCCGAGCAGGTTGGCGGCGCTGAGATTGACCTGCCGGATCATTCCCGACTCGCTGAGGGTGAGATAGCCGACCGGAGCCAGCTCGTACAGGTCGAAGTAGCGCGCGCGGCCGGCGCTCAATTCCGCCTGCGTCCGCCGCAGCTCCTCGTTCTGCAACTCCAGCTCGATCTGATGGACCCGGAGTTCATGCAGCATCTTCTCCACCTCCTCGAGCGAAAACCCCGCGAGCTGTCCCTGCGAGCTGGTGCCCCGTTCCCGGGCGAGGGCCTCGGCCCGCCGGCGCAAGGCGTCTGCGGCGCTTGCCGAAGCGGCGGAATCTGCGGGGGCTGGATCCTTGTCGGGCATCGGGTTTTTCACACTAATACAGGACGCTCGGTCGTCGCAACCGCATAAATCTGTCCGGCTGCATCGAGCAACGCGGTGGCGATGATCCTCACATTGACGACTTCGCCTTGCTTGCTGAGATGTTGCGTTTCGTAAGGTTCGAGAATTTCGGCCCGGCTGAGCTGGTTGAGCCGGGCGAGCTCTTCCTCGCGGCGGTCCGGCGGAATCCGGTCGCGGGTGTTCATCGCCAGCGCCTCGGCCTCGCTCCAGCCGTAAATCCGCGTGGCGCCGGGGTTCCAAGCGGTGATGCGGCCTTCCAGATCCTGCACGGTGATGGCGTCGTTGGCGTCGCGGACGACCACCGCCAGGCGCTGGAGTTGCTCGTTGGCCTTGCGCAGCGCGTCGCGCGCTTGCACGATTTCCGTGACATCGACGAAGGAAATCACCGCGCCTTCGATCACGTTTTCGAGCGTGCGGTAAGGCTGGATGTGCATCGCATACCACTTGCCGTCGAGGGCTTGGATGGTCGTGTCGATGGGGGCCAGCGAGTCGAGCACGGACCGCGTGTCCGCCACCAAGCGGTCGTAGCCGACGAGGTTGGAAACGATGTGGGCGACCGGCCGGCCGACGTCGGAGGGGATCAGGTTAATGACGGTCCTGGCGGCCGGGGTGAAGCGCAGGATGCGCAGCTGGTGGTCCACGAACACGGTGCCCACGCCGGTGCCGGCGAGCAGGTTGTTCATGTCGTTGTTCGCGCGAGTGAGGTCGGCGACCTTGGTTTGCAGCTCGGCGTTGACGGTGGCGAGCTCCTCGTTGACCGACTGGAGCTCCTCCTTGGACGTTTCGAGCTCCTCGTTGGAGGATTGCAGCTCCTCGTTGACCGACTGCATTTCCTCGTTAGAAGCCTTGAGCTCCTCGGTCGAGCTCTCCAGTTCTTCGTTGGCGCTGCGGAGGTAATCCTCCTTGGCCCGCAGCTCCTGCCTGAGCGCGAGGATCAGCGTGTCGGTTTCCTGCCCGGTGCCGGCGGGGGCGGCGGGGGGCGGCGACTGCACGGCCGGAGCATCCTCCAGAATGATCAGATAGAGCGGCGACTCGGGACTCGCCGCAAGGCCGCTGGTCACCGGACGAATGGTCAGGTTGACGGTGCTGAAATGGCTGTTGGTCTTCACGTATAAGCCGGGAGAGCAAGCGGTTTCCTTGGTTTCCACCGCCTTGTGGAAGGTGGAAACCAAGCTCGACCGCAGTCCGTCGCGGGCCATTTTCAGGATGTTGTTGATGCCCGCCTCGCCCGGAGCGAGCTCCAGATACATCCCGGTGCGGCCGTGCAGGTAGAGGATGTCGCCCCGGCTGTTGACCAGTGCGCCCGCCGGAGCGACCTGCTGCAGGAGCGCCTGCTCGGTGAGCTCGCGCAACGGCACCTTGGCGGGGAGCTGCGGCGTGGCGGCGCCCGGCGGCAGCAACGGATAGGGCGTCCCGGCCGGCGGCAGGAAATGGCTCAGCAACGAGCGCGGCAGGCGGTGGAGGTCGCCCTGCCGTTGATAGATCTTGGACTTGCGGTCCAGCGCGGTGAACAGGTCGCCGAACTCGCCCACCCCCTCGGAAGTGCCCAGAAACAGGATTCCGCCCGGCTTCAATGCGTAGTGAAACAGCGGGATGAGCGTCTTCTGCAATTCCGCCCCCATGTAAATGAGCAGGTTGCGGCAGCTGATCAGGTCAACCCTGGAAAACGGCGGGTCCTTGATCACGTCCTGCTCGGAAAAGACCAGCAGGTCGCGGATGTTCTTGTGAATCCGATAGACGCTGCCGTCCGCCTCGGGCGTGAAAAACCGCGCCAGCCGCTCCGCCGACACGTCCACCGCGATGCTCGCCGGATAGAGTCCCGCCCGCGCCGCGGCGATCGCCCGGCTGTCGATGTCGGTGGCGAAGATCTGCACCGGATAGTGGCGTTTCAAGGCGTTCATGCGTTCCACCAGCAGGATGGCGATCGAGTAGGCTTCCTCGCCGGTGGAGCATCCCGCCGTCCAGATCCGGATGGGCTCGCCGGCGGGCTTTTCTTTCAACAGCTTGGGAATGACCTCCCGCTCGAGATACTCGAAAGCCTCCCCGTCCCGGAAAAACCTCGTCACGCCGATCAACAGGTCCCGGAACAGCGCCTCCGCCTCCGCCGGAGTGCTTTGCAGGAACCTGACGTATTCATCGACCAGCTCGATCTGGTGGACCGCCATCCGCCGGTCGATGCGGCGATGCACGGTGCTCGGCTTGTATTGGGAGAAATCATGGCCGGTCTGGGCGCGCAGCAGGATGAAAATTTTGCGCAGCTCGTTCACGGTCTTGCCGGCCAGCGAGGTGGCGGGCCGCTCGGGCTTGCCGAAAGCATGGGCGGCGTAGGCAATGAGCTGGGCGGCCATTTCCGCCGGCGGCAACTCGAAATCCACCAGCCCGGTGGCGATCGCGCTGCACGGCATGCCGTCGAACTCGGTGGACTCCGGGCTCTGCGCCATGACCATGCCGCCCTCGCCCTTGATCGCCCGCACGCCGAGCGCGCCGTCACGGCCGTTACCGGAAAGCACGATGCCGACGGCCCGCTCGTGCTGGTCCTGCGCCAGCGAGCGGAAGAAGAAGTCGATGGGCAGCCGCTGGCCGCGCGGCTCGGAAGGTGGCAGCAGTTGCAGCGCGCCATTGAGAAACGCCATGTCGTGGTTCGGCGGGATGATGTAGGTGCAGTTCGGTTGCACGACCATCCCGTCCTCCACCTCGAACACCTGCATCCGCGTGCAGCGGCGGATCAAGTCGGTCAGGATGCTCTCGTGGTCCGGTGCCAAATGCTGCACCAGCACGAAGGCCATCCCCGGCTCGGTCTTGGCCGGCATCCCCGCGAAAAACGCCTCGAACGCCGCCAGTCCTCCTGCCGACGCGCCGATGCCAACCACCGGAAATCCCTTCGCCGGTTCCTCCGATCCTGCGGACGACCTGACCTCTTCGCTAGCCCCGGCCTCGACTTTTTCCTTCTGAATACTTTTTTTCTTGCGAGTCATGACAGGGTTTCCACTGCCTCCAACGAGCAACAAATAGAAACCCTTTCAAGATCCAAATCCCCCAAGGGACTTGAAACCCGAAGAGTGGCCGATTTAGTGCCGAAAAATGTTACAGCTTCGTTAACTTGGTGACGCGGCCGGTCTTGTTCCAATCCTGGACGTAGAGATTTCCCGCCTTGTCGAAACTCAGGCCATGCGGCGCGGTGAAAATCCCGAGCTGCTGGTCTTGCGGGGGTACTCCAAAATTCGCCCACTGCGCCTTGTTCGGATTGTCGCCGAGGAAGGCCACTGGGGTGCCGGTTTTATCGAGGATCGTCACGCGTGCCTTGAGCTCGGCCACCGCCACGGCGTCGCCGAGGATGCTCACGGCGGAGGGCAGCCGGAGGTTGCTGGCGTGGACGCCGATCCAATTTCCTTCGAGGTCGAAGTGGACCAGTCGGTTCTTCGCACGATCCGCGACGAGCAGCCGAGGCTCGCCGAAACGCGTGTCGATCGCCAGCCCGTGCGGCGTGTCGAACTGCTTTTCATCGGTCCCCTTGCTGCCGAAGGACTTCAGCAGCTTGCCGGTCGCGTCGAACTTGTGGACGATGTTCGCGCCGTATCCCGTCGCCGCGAAAATGCTGCCGTCCGGAGCCACCGTCACCGCGGTGAGCCCCTTCCAACCGCCGGGCACCTCGCCGGTGGCGGCGTTGGGGATTTCCAACAGGATTTTCCCTTCCGTATCGATCTTGCAAACCCGCTGCGGCGGCTTGTTGCCATTGAGCTGGGCCCCGTAAATCACGGTTTTCCCCTCCTCCTTGCGGATCGCCATGGCATGAAATCCCTGGCACTCCGGGGCGATGGTGCGGACCAGCTTGCCGTCCGGTTGATACACCAGCACCGACAACTCGGAATCCGTGGAGACGTAAATCAGCCCGCTGTCGTCATCCACCACCACGCCGCCGTGGGTCGGGCCGATGATTTTTCCGTCCGGCAGCTCGCCCCAGTGCGGCACCGCCTCGAACGACCAGGCGCCGTTGCCCGTGCGCACCGCGCTGTGGGGATCATTTCCCGGCTTGGTGCCGGCATCAGGGTGGGCGAAGGCAAGCGGGGCGATGAGGAATGGAATGAGGTAGCGCATGGGAATGGGGATGAGTCGTATCCTACGAATCAATGCCCGTCAATCTTACGCCCGAAATTCGCCGTCCCCCGCCGCTCCCGGTCGCAAGCTCACCGGCATTTACAACGTAAATGGGGTCATTGCTCACGGATTCACATTTTCCCAAGGGAGGTGAGTTTGCCCATCATGGATTTGTTCGCCCGGCCGGCCGAGACGACGCGGCTCACCGAACCTGGATGTCCCATCGCCAGCATCGTAGCAGTCCAGTTGTTGCTCACGGCGGTGTGGGTTCGCAGAAGGATCGCGAGCTACGCCTTGCGGTGATCGCTTTTCTGAGGCCTCTCACCTGAGTTGATGAATCGTGCCGTGCAGCACGCGGTCGCCGATTTTTAGTTCGTAGCAATGCGTCGGAGCGAGGTCGGGGATTTCTAGGACCACCTCGCGGCGGTCGCCGCTGGCTTTGACCGAGCGGATCGCCAGCGCGTGCTCGTCGTGATGATCGGAGCCATACTGCTTGCCGCGTTTGAGCGACCACACCTTGATGGCGCATTCCCCCGGCTCGACTGGCTCGCTGAAATTTACCGTTAGGAAACCCTTTGCCGCATGCACCGCCACCGGCACTTGGGCGGGCTTGCCGCCGCGGCGGATGCGGTGGAAACCGCCCGGCGAGGTGGCGTTGCCGGCCCAGGCAAACATGCCGCAGGTGTAGAGCGCGCCATCCTCGCCGAAGCGACCGCGCATGATGCCGGTGGCGAAGGCTGGCATCGGCAGCTGGCAGACCGCGCCCTGCCACTGGCCGTTGACTTGCTCGTGCGGCACGATGAAAGCGCGCCCGGTGCCGTAGCTGAGGTTCAGCAGGCTGCCGCCGAGGTTGCCCCAAGCGTTCTTGGGCACCCAAACGAGTTCGGCGGGGCTGCGGTCCATCTTGTTAGTGATCCACACCATCGGCTGTTCCATCGCGGAGTCCGAGGAATCGGTGACGTCGGAGTAGCCGTCCATGTTGCCGTAAAAACCGCCGGGTTTCACGCGGTTGATCCGGTTCTTCGGCGTCCAGTCGCCTTCCTGGTCGGTGACGAAGACGCTACCGTCGTCATTGAGGCAGATGCCGTTAGCCGCGCGGAAACCGGTTGCGAGGATGTCGGTCTTCGAGCCGTCCGCGCTCACCCGCAGCAGCGTACCGTGCTGGGGCACCACCGACGTAAGCGCGTGACGGCCGGACTTGGCGTAATAGAAATTTCCCGACGCATCGGCCTGCAACCCCATCGCGAACTCGTGGAAATTCTCGGTGACCTGCGCGTCGTCGTTGAAGCAGCCGATGAAATCGATCTCGCCGTCGCCGTTGAGATCCTTCAGCCGCGCGATCTGGTCGCGGCAGGTCACGAACAGCTCGCCGCTGCGGAACTTCACTCCTAACGGCTGAAACAGCCCGCTGGCGATCCTGCGCCACGTCAGCGGGGCGGGCGCTTTTTCGGCGATGCCGTCCACCCGCCACACGTCGCCGTTCCACATCGCGACGACGGCCGCCTTGCCGTCCGGCGTGAAATCGAAACCGCCGGGGCGCAGCCAGCTCTGCCACGGGTTGTCGTGCGGCAGCGGGAAATCGTCGGTGACGAACGCGGCATCCTCCTTGCCCGCCACGGAAGTCGTGGTCACCGTCTGCGTCCACTTCGGCGGACCGCCCCGCGTCATCAACGTTAGATCCGGCGCGGCCGTGATGGATTCGGACAATGCGTCGAGCGCGGCCGCCGCAGCACGGGAGATGAGAATGCGCGCCTTGGCCCGGGATGTTAGCGTCGCGACCCAGAAGCCGCCTTCCTTGCACAACGCGCCGTCGCCGAGCAGCACGACGCTCACGTCATCCGGTGCCACGCGGAGCCGCAGCGGCTTTTCCGCCTCCGCGAGGTTCACCGTGCGGATGAAAACCGGCGTGCCGCCGTGGTCGAGCCATGAGGGTGATTCGAGCACGCGGGTGCCGTGGATGTTCGCGGCGATCACGCTCTGGTTCTGGTAGATGTAGAGTCCCTCGAACTTCAACCCGGCGTGCGGGCCGTATTTTTTCCCGTCCCTGGCCGGCGCGCGTTTGTCTTCGAAGCCATCGAGCGACCATCCGGGTCCGGGCGGATTCACGAACTGCCGCTCGCCGGTTAGACTGGTGTGCGTTCCATGGCTGCCATCGAAGGCGATGCCTCTCCAGTCCACGAAGCTGCCCGTGGTCGCGGCGGCCACGCGCATCGTGTCGTGATCGTAAACCATCCACGCGCGGCCCTTGTTCACGCCGCCGGGCCCGTCATCCAGGCGGATGGCGATGCCCTTCTGGGCGATGTTTCCGGGAGCGACCTGATAGGTCCAGAACAGGGCCGGGCCGAGTTCCATCTGCTCGTAGGGCATCCGCGAGCGATCCACCTTCTCCGCTTCCGCGCGGGCGAGCCCCTTCGGCAGCGAGGCCAGGTATTCCGGGGTGAGCTCGGTGAGTTGTGTGGGATTGTGCGGCCGCAGATAGGTTTCCCGGATGTATTGGATCACCGCGTATTTCTGGGCGGTTGTGTATTGGGGTTGCGCCACCATCTGGTTGAACCCCTTCGTCAGCGTGAGATACATCGAGTACGGGTCCGCGCCGTTCTTGAACTGTCCTTCGGAAAAACGCAGCGCCGTGGGCAGCGTGCCCGGTTGATTTTCGGTGCCGTGGCAAATGACGCACATCATGTTGTAGATGTCCTTTCCCTGCCTCAGCGTTCTTGCATTCCAGCCGCTTACAATTTTCGAGTGGTCGCTGCGCTCCAACGCCTGCACCCAACCCGTCCCACCCTCGACTAACGGTCTGGCATCCGCTTTGGGTCGATGCGTGAAGTCCGGCGTGTTGGCGCCCGCGCCGCCGTCCTTGAATAACAGCGCGATCTCCTCATCCGGCAGCGCGCGCTTCCACACCCGCACCGCGCCGATGCGGCCCTGCTTGAAATCACCGCCGAAATCCGTCGCGGCACGACCGACTTTGAAAACGTGCGTTTTCTCCCCCGGCTTCGTGAAGCCGGTTTTCTCAGCGATCAACTCGCCATCGAGCCACAACCGCGCGGCACCCGCACGGATGCAGAGTACGACCGTGTGCGGCTTGCCGTCATTGACGTTAGGGCCGCCGCTCGTCGCACCGAGGAAGCCGATGTCGTAAACCAGCCTGCCGCCGCGCACGAACAACGCATTCGCCCCCGGCGACCATTTGCCGGCCGGCGCGCACATCGAGATCAACGTGCCATCGCCGGCGGATTCGAACGACGCCAACGCCGTGAAATCCGCGCCGAGGTCGAGATCCGCATCGGGGAAATCCTTGCCGACCGTTGCGGCCAGAGCGGGCACATTCTCAGGCCCGCGCACCAGTTTTCCGCCCGACCAGACCCGCAGCACCGGCGCGCTTTCCGGCGGATGCTCGACCGCGACGTCATGCGGACCGTTCGCATCGAGCGGGATCGCGACGCCGTCTCCCAGACGGACTGTCGCCGCGCCGTCGAGGTGCAGCCGGTAGTTCTGCGGCCACCCCGGAGCGTCCAGTGGCAGCGCGTCACGGGGTGTGGCCCCCATGGCGGAGAAAGCGAAAGCACAGAATAGAAAGAGGCGCTTTATCATGGCGGGCAGGGCCACCGTCTTACGCGCGGTCGGCCCGTATTCTGTCGGTTCACATGGGGATTTTTAACGCGCTTATGCGTCAGGACCGGGTTTTGGCTTGCAAGGCCGCCGGTCCTTGATCGATTGGACGGAGCAAATGAACCAAGCGCTGAAAAATCTCCTGCGGTATTTGATCATTCAGGTTAGCCTGTTGGGAATGGGCGCCGGATTTTCCTCCGCCACCGAATCCCCGCGGGTCCGGGACTTGTTCGACATTGGATGGACCTTCACCAAAGGCGACCCCGCGGGAGCGGAGCAGCGGGTGTTTGACGACTCCGGCTGGCGTCGGCTCGATTTGCCGCACGACTGGAGCGTCGAAGGCCCCTTCGATCCTTCCAACCCGAGCGGCGCGGCAGGTGGCTTTCTGCCCGGCGGCACCGCTTGGTACCGGAAATCCTTCAAAGCCCCGTCCGCCGCCGAAGTCCGCAAGGTTTTCATCGAGTTCGACGGCATCTACATGAATGGCGAGGTCTGGATCAACGGCCACCGTCTCGGCAAGCGCCCCTACGGTTACATCGGTGTCCAATACGATCTAACTCCCCATCTCGACCTCGCGGGCGACAACGTGCTGGCGGTGCGCGTGGACAATTCGCGGCTGCCCTCCGGCCGCTGGTACACCGGCAGCGGCATCTACCGCCACGTCTGGCTAACCATCACCGATCCCCTCCGCGTCGCCCACTGGGGCACTTACGTCACCACTCCGAAAATTTCCGACACGCAGGCGGAGGTGGCCGTCAGTACCACGATTCGCAACGGCCATGCAGCGAAAAAATCCGTGACCGTGACCCAGACCATCCTCGATGCGAAGGGCGCGGTGATCGCCACCACCGACGGCTCTGTCGAGGTGGCGGCGGATGCCGAACAGGTCCACGCCCAGTCACTGCAAATCGCCAACCCCGCGCGGTGGTCACCGGACTCGCCGAACCTCTACACGTTGCGCACCGAACTGCGGGAAGGCGGACGAATTGCCGACCGCTACGAGACGACGTTTGGCGTGCGGGAAGTGCGGTTCGACGCCAAGACCGGCCTCTCCGTCAACGGCGTGAGCACCAAGATGAAAGGCGTGTGCAACCACCAAGATCTCGGCCCGCTCGGCACCGCGCTGTGGGACCAGGCGTTAGAGCGCCGCCTGAAGATGCTCAAAAAAATGGGCTGCAACGCGATCCGCACCGCGCACTACCCGCATTCCCCCGAGATGCTGGCGCTGTGCGACAAGCTCGGCTTCCTCGTTCTCGACGAAACTTTCGACGAGTGGCGGCGCGGCTGGGACTTCGAGGGCAAGCTGCTCGTTGCCAGCAAGACCAACAAAGGCAAGGCTCCCTTCGGCTATAATCAATACTTCGACGAATGGCACGAGCGCGACCTAACCGACCACCTCAAGCGCGACCGCAACCACCCGTGCGTGATCATGTGGAGCGTCGGCAACGAGGTCCCTGAATCGGTGAAAAACGGCGAGATCGAAACCGTGAAGGTTCTCCGCGATCTCTGCCACAAGATCGACCCCACCCGCCCGGTCACGGTCGGTTGCAACCACATCAAAAGCGCCAATGAAAGCGGCTTCACCGAGCAGCTCGACATCGTGGGTTACAACGAGGGAGTCGAATCCGTGTTCGAGATCGAGGGCGACCGCGTGCGCTACCCGGATCGCAAGATGTATCTCTCCGAGGTTCCCCACTCGCTGCAAACCCGCGGCGAATACCGCACGCATCCGCGCTATTACCGCCCGGGCTTCGATCATCCGAAGCTCACGGAGAAGGAAGTCTTTCCAGAAACCGACGCCTACTATGAGTCGTCTTATGATAACTCCGGCGTGCAGATCGACGCGCGACGCTCGTGGCGGATGTCCAAAACAAATCCCTCCATCATGGGCGAATTCCGCTGGACCGGGTTCGACTACGTTGGCGAGTCCGGCGGCTGGCCGCGCGTGCTCGGCAACTATGGCATCATCGACCTCTGCAACTTCCCCAAGGACACCTACTATTTCTATCAAAGCCAGTGGACCGACAAACCGATGGTTCATCTCCTGCCGCATTGGAACTGGCCGGGCAAGGAAGGCGCCACCATCCCGGTGTGGTGCTACACCAACTGCGACGAGGCCGAGATTTTCCTCAACGGCAAGTCGCTCGGCAAGCGCACGTTTGATGAGAAGAATGACATGCATCTCGAATGGCTCGTTCCCTATCAGCCCGGCGAGTTGAAAGTCATCGCCCGCAAGGATGGCAAAGAGGCCGCCACTTCCACCACCCATACCGCCGGCGTGCCCGCGCAAATCACCATTTCCGCCGATCAATCGAAGCTCGATCCCGCCAACCGCGATCTTTCCTACGTGATCCTGCGCGTGGAGGATGAAAACGGCGTCTTCGCCCCGCAGGCCGCGAATTGGGTCAACATCCAGCTCGAAGGGCCCGGCCGCATCGCCGGCTCCGGCAGCGGCGATCCGCTCAGCCACGAAAGCTTCCAGGCCAGCACCATCCGCACCTTCAACGGACTCGGCTTGGCCATCATCGCCGCGACCACCGGTCCTGAACCCGAGATCCGCCCCGGCAGCACGCGCAAGCCCGGCGAGATCATCGTCCGCGCCAATTGCAAGGGCATGGAATCCGTCGAGCTTCGCCTCATCCGCACCGGCGAAGGGACGGTGATCCCCGCCCCCACGAACCCATCCCCTTCCACCGGCCCCGCCATCGAGGGAGTGGACGGCCTGCCGTCGGCGAAGTGAGGCGCCCGCGGGCAATTTTCTATTTTGTCCGCCTGGACGATGGGAGGAGCAAGAAATGAGCTTCGCGCTTCCGCTTTCGTTACACATCGGCAAGTGGACAAGATGTCCACTCCCCTGATTTTGCGCTGCCGGGAGCGGTGGCTTTGGATCTGGCTGAGACAGCGGAACACTTTCTTTAGTCACGCGAGCGCCAGCAGCGACTCGTCCCAATCTTTCCACACCGGATCCAAATTCTGCCCGCGCAGCATCGCGGCGACCTCGGCCGGGCTGCGGGTGTCGTGGATTTGAAATTGCTCGGTCGCCTTCTCGCAGCCGGATTTTCCCGTGAGTTCCACGCGGCGGCCCTTGACCGTTAGGTGAAGGTCGTCGCCGCCCGCGCCGGTGTAGCCGCCCGGCTCGGTCTTGGCCCCGGCGGACATGTGGGTGACGCCGAGCGTGGCGATCGCGTCCCGCAACGGCGCGGCCTCGCGGGTGGAAACGACAATGCCGACTTGCGGGAACAACAGCCGGAAAACCGCGATCAAGCGCACGAATTCCTTGTCCGGCAGATAGAGATCCGGGTCCGGCTGGTATTCGTAATTTCCCGCATACGGTCGCATCCGCGGGAAGGCGACGGTGAACTGCGCCTTCCAGCAATTCCGATAGAGATATTCCAGATGGGCGCACAGCGCGAGTGCCTCGGACTTCCAGTTCGCCAGCCCGAACAGCGCGCCGATCCCGATGCGCCGGAAACCACCGGCATACGCGCGCTCCGGGCAATCCAGCCGCCAGCCGAAGTTCTTCTTCGGCCCGGCGGTGTGGAGCTGCTGATAGGTCTCACGCTGATAGGTTTCCTGATAAACGACCAGTCCTTCCGCGCCGTGGCCGACGATTTCCGCGTATTGATCGTCCTCCATCGGCCCGACTTCGAGCGCGAGCGTGGGGATGAACGGCTTGAGCGCGTCGAGGCAGTTTTGCAGATAGCCGTCGGAGACAAACTTCGGGTGCTCGCCGGCGACGAGCAGGACATTGCGGAATCCGAGCCCGTGCAAATGCCGCGCCTCGGTCACCACTTGATCCACCGTTAGCGTCGTCCGGTAAATTCCCGCATCACGAGAAAATCCGCAATAACTGCAGTTGTTCACGCACTCGTTGGAGACGTAGAGCGGCGCGAACAACCGCATCGTCTTGCCGAAATGCCGCCGCGTCACCTGCTGGCTGCGCCGGGCCAGCGCTTCGAGCGGACCGCCCGTTTCCTCGGAAACCAGCTGGAGAAACCGCCGCATCAACGGAGTCGGATGCGCGAGGAGATCAGGAAAAACATCGGCGAAAGCCATGGCGGGCGGAATGTGCTTCCTCAAGTGGCGGACGTCAAAGGTGGTTTGCGGGAAACGGGCAACCCAGAGTGCGCGAAGCTCTGCTCGCGCCCTGGCAGCTTCGGCTCTGCCGGATGTGGGGCGGAGCTTCTTCCGTGTGAAAGCGAAGAGGAAGAGGCTCCGCGCCGCATGGAGCAGAGCTTCCAGCCACCGTTGGCTGGAGCAGAGCGTCCAGCACTCCCGGGACCGTCGATGAAGCCCGCGTGAAACCCAAGGCCTGCTGTCACTGAGATGAACTCGTGTGACCGGGCGATCAAGAAAGTGTCCCAGCTGGCTCAGTCGGGACACATTCCGGGACTCATTTATTTCCGACAACTTTTGAATCGCGCGGCGTTTTCATCCCTGAAAGGCTAGCGCCAGACGCAAAATCAAACTCTTCATGAATATCCACCATCCCGCTCCTAATTCCCGCCGCCGCTCCGGTTTCACCCTGCTTGAAATGGTCATCGTGCTTGGCATCATCGCCATGATCCTCGGTGGCGCGATCTTCGCCATGCGCGGCATCGGCGACGCGGCGAAACTCCGCCAGGTGGAGTCCGACTTCAAAAGCTTCGAGAGCGCGCTGGCCATGTATAAACTCAACGCCGGCTCATTTCCAACCACCCAGCAAGGCCTGAAATCCCTGAAGGACAAGCCATCCAGCACGCCCGTGCCACGCCGCTGGGTGCAGGTCATGAGCAAGCTGCCGCCTGACCCGTGGGGCGCGGAATATGGCTACCGTTTCCCGGGCAAGAAGCGCGCCAATGATTTTGAAATGTATAGCAAAGGCCCGGACGGCCAGGAAGGCTCCCAAGATGATCTCAGCAGCCAGGACGAATAAGCCGCAGCGGGGCTTCACGCTGATCGAAATCGTCATGGTCCTCGCCATCGCCGCCATCGTGATGGGCGGCGCGGTCGGGCTGATGATTTCCTCGTCCGATGAGCGGGATTTGCGCAACACCTCCGGCGAAATCGAGCTCATGGCCAAGCGCGCCCGCACCATCGCGATTCTCAACCAGACTCCGTATGCCCTCGAATTCCGCGAAGGCGTCGTCCGGCTCCTGCCGCTGGCCCAAGCGGGATTGACGGAAAAGGAAATGTCCCGCCGCCGCAGCAAGCCCGAACCGGAAACCGGAAACATCGACGAAAACCGCCAGCTCAGCCTCGAAGGCGGCATGGTCGTCCTCATCCGCCGCTGGAACTCCGATAAATGGCTGACAACCGCCAAAAAGAACGTCCACGTCTGGCGCTTCGATCCCGACGGACTTTGCGAACCGATTTCCGTCCGCCTCGTCCTCGACAAAAGCTGGTCGGAAGACATCTATCACCCGCTCACCGCCACCATCCGCGACAGCCAGCTAGAAGCCCGATGATCCGCCCTCTCCATTCCGGCAAACGCGGATTTCTTCTCCTTGAGATGATTCTGGCGCTGGCGGTATTTGGCATCGCCGCCACCGGATTCGCGGTCGCGCTGCATCGGATGGCCGCCGTCGCCGGACTCGCCCAGCGCGAACTGCGGATCACCCGCATTCTGGAAAGCGCGCTCGACGAGACGCTTTCCCTGCCGGTTTTGGAAATTGGAACCACCAATACCAGCGTCGGCGAGACCGGCATCGAGCTCGACACCACCGTCGAGCTGATCGAGGACCTCCAAAACGAGGACGGCCAGCCGCTTCAGGAAATGTATCTCATCAAAGTCGAAGCCAAGTGGTTCGATAACGGCCAATGGCAAAACCGCGCCGTCGATACCTGGCGCTACGGCCGCATGTACCAGCCATGATCACCAGCCCCGTCAACCCTCGCCGCCGCGGCTTCACGCTGCTCGAACTCGTCATCGCGATGGGCTTGCTCGCGATTCTCGTCGGCATGGTTTTCACCACCGCCCGCACCTCGCTGGCATTGGGAAATACCATCGTGGAGACCCAGAACGAGGAAATGCTCCACCAGGCGTTTTTCGAGTTGCTCAACCGGCGCTTCACCTCCTTGCCCGGAAACACCCGCTTCGACCTCAAAGTCCAGGATTCCGGCTCCCACTATATTTCCGACCTCACGCTCCAAAACGTCCCGCTCAGTTTCAGCTGGGGCGGCCAGACGCGCATCGCCAAAGCCGTCCAGCTCGGCACCGTGAAACGCCGCAGCGGCTACCTCGACATCGTCCTGAAATACTACGAAAACGAAATTCTCCCGGATTCCGCGTCCGCCTTCAAATCCTCCGCCGGCGACAACAAACCGTTTGCGGAAATCGTCCTCCTCACCGACGTCGCCTATTTCGAATGGCGCGTCCTCGACGGCCGCACGATGGAGTGGCAAGACGACTGGGAAGTGCAGGGCCGCTTGCCGCTGCAAATCGAACTCACCCTCGCCATCGGTGCCAAGGGCGAGGAAATCCGCCAGATTTTCTGGGTGCCGCCGAAGCAAAACCCGGAAACCCTGATGCGCCAAATGCAACAAGGCGGCGGCGCTCCCGGCGGCGGAAATGGCGCGGATGGACAAGTCCCGCCCATCCAGATCAATCCCCCCGTAGGAATTCCCGGCGGCAGCGTGCAACCACCTGAGACCCAGACTCCTCCGCAATGATTTCCCCACCCGTCAGCACCCGCAGTCCTCGCGGCGCAGCGCTCATGGCGGTGCTCTGGCTGATCGCGATTCTCTCGATGGCCTGCATGGCCACGCTGCGGGTGATTTCCTTCGACATGGAACTCGCCTCCGCCAAGGTCCACGGCTCACGCGCCCGCCAGGTCGCGGAAAAGGGCATCGCCATCGGCTCCAATCCCGTCGTCAAACGCTCCGATCCGCTCCTCCGCTACGACAACGGCGAAACCGGCGAGAGCTTCGAGGTCAAAGTCACCTCCGAAGGCGGCCGATTCAACATCAACGCCCTCATCCTCCAGGACGACAAAGCCCTGCTCAAATCCATGTTCATCGACTGGGGCATCGAGCTCGACGCCGCCCAGGAAATCGCCGACGCGCTCGCCGACTGGGTGGACGCCAATGACGACGAACAACTCAACGGCGCGGAAAAAAAATACTACGAGGGCGAGGGCCGCATCAACCAGCCGTTCAACCGGCCGTTTTACGACGTCGATGAAGTCAGCCTCGTCCGCGGCATGGACCTCGTCGAAGCGGTCCGCCCGGATTGGCGGAACTGGTTCACGATCTGGAGCGGCGGCCCGCTCGATCTCAACGAAGCGCCCGCCGAGTTGATCGCCGCCGCCGCAGAAATTTCGGCGGATCAAGCCGACATCATCCCCGAAACCGTCCGCGGCCCCGACGGCGAGCGGGACACCATCGACGACGTTCCTTTCCAAAATGCTGCCGCCGCGCTTGATCTTTTGGGAATAGATATAAATGGTCGCCCCGACATCGCCAAACGCTTCACCGTGAACGACACCACCACCCGCATCGAAAGCATCGGCTACGCGGAAGGTGCCAAACGCAAGATCACCGCCATTGTCCGCAACCGCACCGGGAAACCGGCCCTCCTCGAACGCACTGAAGAAATCATCCCGTGAGCAAACCTACTGACAACGTGCTTCTCGTCCCCGGCGAATCCGGTTGGGAAATCTGGACCGGCCAATCCACCGATGCGGCCTTCACCCTCCACGCCGCCACCGCCATCGAGCGCGCCGCCGATCTCACTGCCCTCCCCGCCGGCGATCTCCTGCTGCTTTTCCCGGTGAAATCCATCACCGCCATCCCGATGCGCGTCTCCAGCGATGACGACGCGCTTTTCCCCGACCTCGCCGCGCTCCACGCCGAGCGCCTCGGCCTCCGCCCGGACCCGATGGCCGGCCAGCTCACCGACCTGTTCGTCATCGCCCGCGAAGCGGAAAATACCGCCCTCGTCTCCATCCAGTTGCGTGCTCCCGGCGAAGGTGAAATGCCACCCCGCGGTCCGAAAGGCTTCGACATCTCCGCCCGCGCCTATCCGCTCACCGGCGACTCGCTCGCCGTCTGGAAAGAATTCGGGCGCTGGGTTTTCGCCCTCTCGCATCAGGGAAATCTCGTCTATTGCCAAGCCACTTCCGGGACTTCCGCCCACCCCGACGAGGCTCTCGCCCGGGAAATCCGCCTCGCGCTCATCCAGTTTTCCATGCAGGGCCTTGAGATCGAGCCCGCCCGCGTCACCCTCTGGACGAGTGCGGAAAATCCCAACGCCGCCGCTCTCGCCTCCGCCTTCAGGGCTCCGGTCGAAATTTCGCCCCGCCCGGCACCCGCCTTGCCGACTCCGTTCAGCAAGCTCCTCCCGGCCGACGTCCGCGCCGCCCGCCGCGAGGCCAAGCGCCGCCAGACCACCATCCTCGGAGTTGCCGCCGTCGCCCTGATCTACTTCGGCATCATCGGCTGGTTCGCCTTCGGCTTGTGGAAGGACCACTCGGAAACCAACAATCTCCTCAAACAAGCCGCCGCCGCCGCCCCCGAGGGCGAGGCCTACGCCGTCCACATCGCCAATTGGGACGAGCTCGCCCACGCCATCGACCTGGCGAACGCCCCGGTCGATATCCTCAAACGCATCGCCGACTGCATCCCGCCCAACAGCGGCCTCCGCCTGAAAACTGCTGACATCAGCGCCACGGAAATCAAGCTCATCGGCGAGGCCCCCCAGCTCCAGGCGGTCAACACCTTCAGCCTCAACCTCGGCAAAAAAACCGACCTCGCCAAGTTCAAGTGGCAGACCCCCGAGCCCAACCAATCCACCCGCGGCTGGGAGTTCGTTTACAGCGCCGAGGTTCCCGCAGCGCAGCCTTGATTTCACCGACAAAAGCCACTCGCCACGGCATTATTCGCTCAACAGCCCGTCCATTTTTCTCTTCCTATCCATGTCCGCCCGCGAAAAAAAACTGATCATCTTCTTCGCCATCGCGGGATTTGCGATTCTCAACCTGCTCGTTTTCAACTTCGCCACCGCCAAGCGCCAGGAGGTCAACACCCAGCGTGATCAAGCCCGGCAAAAGCTCGCCACCGCCGAGATGTTCCGCGAAAGCAACGAACAAGTGACCGACCAGATGGCTTGGCTTGCCGAGCGCGAACCCGAGCCCGCCGCCAACCAAGACGTCCAGACCAAGCTCCAGCAGCTCGCCGAGAGCCAGGCCAAGGCCACCGGCCTCACCATCAAAACCCAAAAGCCCCTTCCCACCGATTCCACCGAGGGCCGCCACTACCACCGCGCGAAAATCCAGATCACCGTGACCGGCACCGAGCAGGCGCTCTATCAATGGTTCGACAAGCTCAACATGCCCGACCAATTCCGCATCGCCTCGCAAATCCGGCTGACCCCCAACCAAACCGACGACACCCAGATCGACTGCACCGCCACCATCGAGCAATGGTTCGTCCCTGCCACCACTTAACCCGCGCGCATTTTGAAATTTCCGGTCTCCCATTCCGTCCTCCTGCTCCTCGCCCTCACCGGCGTGGCCGAGGCGGATTTGCCTAAAAAAGCGCCCATCAGCCGCTACACCAGCTTGTGGACCAATTCCCCGTTCACCGCGAAGCCGCCGCCACCGCCTCCGGGCGAAGAGGTCAATCCCCTGGATGACTACGCGCTCATCGGCGTTTCCCCCATCACCGGCAGCAACCGCTACCGCGTGACGCTCATTAACAAGAAAAAGCCCGACGAGCGCATCACCGTCGATTCCGACAAAACCGTCAGCGGTTTCAAAATCCTCGGCGTCACCCGCAAGCCCGGCGACCCGCTCGGCACCGTCGTCCGCATGTCCTCCGGCTCGATGACCGGCACCGTCAGCTTCGACGAGAAACTGCTCACGATCGCCGTCAAAGCTCCGCCGCAAGTCGCTCCCCAGGTGCCCGGCAAGCCCCCTCAACCCGTTCCACCCGGCCAAGCCCAACCGCTGCGCCAACCGCGCCCTCGCGTCGTCCCGCCGCCCGCTCCCCAAGCCGGTGCCCAAGTGAAACCCGTCCAACCCGCCCAGCCCGTCCAACCCGCCCAGCCCGTGCCTCACACCAGCCAGCGGCCGACACGCCGCAGCAATTAATTCTCCAATCTGAAATTCCCACTTTTCTCCATGTCCGTCACACGCTCCATCGCCCTTCTTCTCCTCGGTCTCGCCTCCGCATCCGGCCAGGTAGCTCCTCCGGTAGCCCCTCCGGGAGTTCCCATTCCCGGTGCCGTCCCCGCCGCCCCGGCCGGTGCTCCCGCTGTGAAACCCGGCCTGCCTCTGGGACAGACCCAAATCATCACCGACATCAACGAGCCGAAACTCAGCGGCAACGCCCTTTCCGGACTCTACCGGGTTTACACCGGTCGCCGCGTCATCGTCTCCGCCGCCGCCGCTGTC
>CAMDLP010000044.1 GCA_945901795.1 Akkermansia muciniphila
TTGCGCCACCACCCACTTCGAGCGCACCAAAGAGATAGCCCCATTCGAAGCGGCGCTCCACCGGCGTGACCACCCTCACTCCCTTCAGCGACCAGACGCGCCGCACCAATGGGTGGAGTCCATAGCGCATTTCATCGTAAACCCAGAGCTTGATCTTGCGTCCCGTCGGCAATTCCAGCTCCTTCATTTTCTCCGCGAGCGTGATCTTGAAAGCGCTGGCGGCTTCCTCATCCTTCTTCAAGTGACTTGGGCGGGCGACCTTGAGGACACCCTCCGAGCTTTCCCAGCTGATAGTAGATGGAATTGGTGCCGAATTCAATGTGGTGCTTCTCCTTGAGCCAGGCTTCCGCTTGGCCAGCAGTGCGGAATTCCCCCGCCTTGAGCTTTTCGGTTAGCTCGGCCTTGGCTTCAGCCGTCATCTTGCCCTTTCTTCCCGAACCCTCGCCGCGCTTCAGAAGCGCTTCAATCTCACCATTTCGGAAGAGCTTGATCCAATCATTGATACTGTTTCGATGGCGTCCCACCAAACGCGCCACCGCGGCGATATCCAGTTCGCCTTCAAGCAAGAGTTTGATGGCGAGAAGCCGCTCTTTCTTCCATCCCGTCTTCTCAGCACGGTGCCTTTTGCCGATCCCTGGTGCCTCGTTATTTTTCTGCCGCCACCTGATCGATATTTGCAGGTCCAAGGGACTGCATGTTTCCCAAGACGTGGCGATGGATGCCGGATTCCGCAGCCCGACCATTTTTACAAGGTCTTCGCCCGCGTCGAGGGCATCCCGCCGTCCCCGTTCCGCGAGGAGCGCCAGAAGGCGTTCCCGGAGCAGTTCTAACTGACTACTTCAGCGCCTCCCACTCGGCTTCCGTGGCAAGTCCCTGTTGGTTTTCCATCAGGATTTTCCAGCCGTCCCGCCTTTTCACCAGCAGGGCTTCGAAGTGGATGTAATCCTTCTTGATAGGTCCGCCGGGCGTCTGCGAAGTGTAGCAGAAAATGCCGGTCTCATGCGCGGTCGTATCGTCGCCGACGCGTCTTGAAAACCGGAACTCCACGCTGGCCTTGACCTTGCCGGAGCGGGTATCGGTGAAGTCCTGCTTCCACCGCGCCAAGGCTTTGGCCAACGGCTGGCTGGTCTGTTTGCTACCGCTAACAAGAACTCCCTCGGCGTGGCAGGTCGCGGTGTAGGCTTCGAAATCCCCCTCGTTCACCGCACGGGAGACCTCCGCCCAATAAGCGTCGAGCTCGCGGAGACGCGTCTGCCCGATTTCTTCGACGGGAGTGACGCGGAAGCCGCGGATGGCGATCGGCCCGTGGTCACCCTGGATGGCGATGGGGCCTTTGCTCGTCTCGCCCTCCAGCGGAGACGAACGGGTGGGTCCGGTGGTCGTGGCGTTTTCCTGCACCAGCACGCCGTTCACGAGAACCTTCTCGAACCTCGCGTCCGCTAGTTTTTTCCCGGTGTCATCGAAGCGCGGGGCACGGAACGTGATGTCGAGTGTCTGCCACTCGCCGGGAGCCTTGGCCGCGTTGGTCTTCGGCGCGGTGCCTTCGAAGCCCTGTTGTCCCTTCGGTCGGGCCGGGTCATAACGCTCATAGATGCCGCCGAGGTCGTCGTAAGCCGGCTTGGGTTTGCCGAAGCTGTCGAGGATCTGCACCTCGTAGCGGCCCATCAAATAGACGCCTGCGTTCGAGCCATTGGGGACCATGAACTCCAGTTCGATGCGGACATCGCTAAACTCGTCCTTGGTGATCAGATAGGGAATCTGTTTGTCCTTGCTGGCTCCATTGACCACGATCCGGCCCTCGCCGCCGATTTTGAATTCATTCTTGTCGGGCACGGCGGCGACCTCCCCCACCCCGCGCCAATGTCCGATAGGGCGGAACGAATCAAGTGCGCCGTCGCGCAGCAGGTCCCGCGCGCGGGCAAGCGCCGGGAAAATCGTTAGGACCGCGGCGGCGGCTATCAGCAGGAATCGGATCAAGGGGTAGGATTTCATGATGGCGTGAGTGGACTAGCCTTTCGCGTTCCTTTGGCATGCGCTCCCGGCGGTAGCGCGCCACCTGCAGGGAGGACTTGCCGCTTCAGCTTTCGAAGTAGGTGTAACCTGACAGCCCCTCACGGAAGAGGTCGAGGATCTCGCGGCGCTCTTTCGGCGAGATGCGGCCTTCGGCGACGGCTTTTTCCGCGAAGTTGCGGAAGCGGGTGACGAGTTCTTTGGGGTCGAACTCGACGTAGCTGAGCACGTCGGCCACGGTGTCGCCCTCGACCTCGTGGGTGTAAACGGGTTTGCCCTTTTCCAAGTGCACGCCGACGACGTTGGTGTCACCTAGCAGGTTATGGAGGTCGCCGAGGGTTTCCTGATAGGCACCGACGAGGAACACGGCGAGGTAGTAGGGCTCGCCTTGTTTGAAGTCGTGGAGCGGGAGGATTTTCGCGACGTCTTCCTTGTCGATGAAGCGGTCGATCTTGCCGTCGCAGTCGCAGGTGATGTCGGCGAGCACCGCGCGGTGGCGGGGCTTTTCGTCGAGCCGGTGGATCGGCATGACGGGGAAAACCTGGTCGATGGCCCAGGAATCCGGCAGCGATTGGAAGAGTGAGAAATTGCCGTAATAGAAATCGACGAGGGTGGACGACAGTTCGCGGAGGTCCTCCGGGATGTCGTCGAGCTCGGCGATGAGGTTGGAAATGCGGGTGAGGATGTGCCAGAACCACGCTTCTGCGAGGCCGCGCTCGCGGAGGGTGGCGGCGCCGTAGAAGAACTGGGCGCGCATCTGGTCGCGGTAATACATCGCGTCGTTGAAGCACTCCTGGAGGTTCTTCTTATGGATGGCCTTGTTGACCTCGATGATGTTCATGAGGTTCTGTGGGGCGTTCTCCGGGATCGGCGGGGCCTCCTCGCTGGTCTGGGCGCTGGTGACGTCGAGGATATTGAATACTAACACCGAGTAGTAGGCGACGACCGCACGGCCGGACTCGGAGATGAGGTTCGGGTGGGCGACGCCGGCCTTGTCACAAATCTGCGAGATGACCTCGACGATGTCGGTGCAGTATTCGGCGACCGAGTAGTTACAGGACGAGTGGAAATTGGTGTGAGAGCCGTCGTAATCGACGGCCATCCCGCCGCCGATGTCGAGCACGCCCATCGGCGCGCCTTCCTTGACGAGGTCGCAATACATGCGAACGGCCTCGGTGGCTCCCTCGCGGATGGCGGCAATGTTAGGAATCTGCGAGCCCTGGTGATAGTGGAGCATTTTCAGGCAGCCGATGTAGCCGGTTTCCTTGAGGTGATCGACCACGGCGATGACCTGCGAGGCGTTGAGGCCGAAGACCGACTTGTCGCCGGCGCTGTCCTGCCAGTGGCCGGAGCCCTTGGTGGAAAGGCGGACGCGGACGCCGAGATTGGGGAGCACGCCGATTTTCCGCGAGCGTTCGAGAATGAGGTTGAGCTCGCTGGGCATTTCCAGCACGAGCATGACGCGGAGGCCCATTTTCTGGGCTTGGAGCGCGAGGTCGATGAACTCCTCGTCCTTGTAGCCGTTGCAAACGAGGTAGGCCTCGGGGTCGTGCATGTGGGCGAGCGCGGCGATGAGCTCGGGCTTGGAGCCGGCTTCGAGGCCGTAGTGATAGCGTTTTCCGAACTCGGCGATTTCCTCGATGACTTGGCGCTGCTGGTTGACCTTGATCGGATAGACACCGCGGTATTCGCCGCGGTATTTGGTTTCCTTGATCGCCTTGTTGAAGGACTCGTTGATTTCCGCGATGCGGGAGTGGAGGAGATCGCGGAAACGGAGGAGCACGGGCAGGTGGGTGCCGCGGTCGCGGAGGCCGTCGATGACCTCGAAGAGCGAGACCTCGGCCTGGGCTTCATCGTCTTCAAGTCGAACGGTGACGTGGCCGCTTTTGTTCACGCCGAAGAAATTATGGCCCCATGTCTCGACGCCGTAGAGCTCGGCGGATTTCTCGGGCGTCCAGGCGTTTTCGGATTTGCGCTTGGCGGGCTTGGTCGGTGCGGCGGTGATGGCAGGAGGAGTCATGGAGAGAAATGGGGAGCTTGGATTCGTTAGGGGACCGGAGGTTTCCAGCCGGGAAACTCGGCCTTGAGTTTCTGGCGGTATTTTTCAGCTTCGGCGCGGTCGCCTTGTTGCTCAAGCGCTTGAATGAGTTTCCAAAGCGCGAGCGGCTTGAGCTCCCTGTCATCGTGGAACTCGACGACGATGAGGTATTTTCCGGCGGCGGTCCTGGCGTCGCCGGCCGTGAGTTCGAGATCACCGACGAGGATGTTGAGTCCGGCGCTGGTGTGGCCTTGCGGACGGAGGGCAAGCGCTTCGTCGGCCGAGTTGCGCGCCTCCTCCGGGCGCTTGAGGGCGAGCAGCGCGCGGCCGCGGTCGAGCAGTCCATCGGCTTTCCAGCCGGGGTTGTCCTCGACGGCGAGCAGGTTGTTCGCCGCGACGAGCGCGCCCTCGGGATCGCCGGATCCGAGGCGGGCCTTGGCGAGGTAGCGCCAGACTTCCTTGGGAGTTTCGCGGGGCTCCTCGGGGTTGGAAACCAGGGCGAGCGACTTGGCGGCGGAGGTGTAATCACCGGCGTTGTAGGATTGCATGCCTGACCACTGAATGGCTTGGTCCGGGATGTCCGCTTCATATTTCCCCTGGATGGCGAGGTTGATTTCGGCGGCGAGTTTCAGGGGGTCCTGGGAGGCGAAGTAGCCGAGAGTTAGAAGGAGTCCGGCGTGTTTGGCATAAGCATCCGGACGGAGGGTGCGGGCGGCTTCGAGGTAGGGGACGGCGTCCTTGGCGACGTTGGTTTTCACCAGTCCCCAGCCGATCCAGTAGTTGGCCTCGGCTTGCAGGTTGTCGCTGAGGTTTTTGACGTTTTTCAGGAGTCCCTGATAGCGGAGGATCATGTCCGGAATGTTGCTCTCGGCACGGCGCAGGCGGGCGGACTCGAGCCAGCCGAACGAGGCGAGATCCTCCGGGATGCCGACGGCGGTCAGGCGGTCATAATCCGCGATGGCTTTCGCGGGCTCGGCGCTCTCGGCGTAGGCCTTGGCGCGCTTGGCGATGGCGGAGGGTACCCGGGGGTCGGTGGGATATTTGTTAATGAACTCGCCGAACGAGCGGATCGCGCCCTGGGCATCGCCGGCTTCGGAGAGGCACCAGCCGCGCTGATAGAGCAGGCCCGGGCGGTTTTTCTCGCTGATGACGCTCGCGTTGATCTCGCTGTAAACCTTGGCGGCACCGGCGATATCCTTGTTTGAGAACAGGGCTTCCGCCTTCATCATGAGGGCGGTATGGATGCGCGGGTCTTGCGGGCGGGACTTGCTGTAGAGTTGCAGGAACGCGTCCACCTGGTCGGGCAGGTGACGGCCTTCGATTTGGAAAAAGCAAAGCAGCCGGTAGTAGGAGGCTTGGAACGCGGTGTCCGTCTCGGGCCTAACCAGTTTCTCGACGTCGCGGAAAAGTTGGAGCGCCTCGCCCGGCAGTTTCAAGCGCATGTAGGCGCGACCGGCGATCATCACGCGATCGGCTTCCTTTTCGCCGAGCGCCTTGGTGGTGCTGCGGCGGAAGATATCGACGACCTCGCGGTATTCATTTTTGGCGAACAAATTGGCCATGAGCGCGGTCTGGGCGTCCGGGCTGAAATCCTCCATTCCGGGCGTGCGGAGGATGAGCTGGAGGTATTTGTCGGCAATGTCGGTCTGGCCGAGTTTGGTGGCGGTGAGGGAGGCATGCAGCGCCGCCTCGCCGCGGATTTTGGCGGAGTGGGGGCCGCCGATGACGTCCTCGAAGAGGGCGAGGGCTTCGGGTCCCTTGCCGATCTTCAGTGAAAGATGGCCGAGCGCGACCTTGGCCTGCGCCGCATACAAGCCGCCGGCGGGGTCTTCGGTGCTTTTCCTGAACGCGCTAATGGCTTCGCGGTCGCGGCCGAGGAGCCGGTAACAGTTTCCCGCGAGGTAGGTGCCGCGCACCCGCTCCTCGGGTTTGGCGGAATTCGCGGCGAAGCGCTCGAACATCGGCGCGGCGAAGGCGTATTCCGACTTGTTATAATGGTCCGCGGCGAGCGTGTAGGCGGCGGCGGCGGCCCACTTGCCCTTGCCGAAGCGGTTCAGCAAGGTGCTGAAGCAGCGTTTCCCGTCATCGATCTGACCGGACTGATAGTAGCTGTTTCCCAGATACCACCATGCCATCTCGGCGTTCGGATGATTTGGAAACGAGCTGAGGTAATCGGCGAAAATCTGCGCGGCCCGCTGGAAATATTCGAGGCGGCTGTCTTGGGTGGTGCTGGCCTGGGCGGAGTCGTAGAGGTTTTTCCCACGCAGGAAAAAATCATTCGAGGCGTCCGGGCTCAGCGCCGGATCGACGGCCTCGGCCCGGGGAATCTGGGCGATCACCGGGCTGGCAGCGAGGATGAGGAGTGCGAGCGCGCGTTTCAAGATGCGGGGAGCGTTGTCCGTTTGAGGGCGTTTGCCAAGTGAATCACTTGGCGGGTTCCGGGCGTTGGGTCGCGAAGGAAATGTTCCAAATCCCGGCTTTCTGGCAGGTGTCGATCACCTCGACGATGCGTTGGTAGGCGACGCCGCCGTCGCCGCGGATCCGCACGGGCTGGTTCTCGTATTGCTTGGCGATGGCGGAAAGCTTGTCAAACAACTGCTGCCGGTCCACGGCGAGACCCTCGACGCGAATCACGCCGTCGGCGAGCACGTTGATGATGATTTCCCCGCGCACACGCTCGGGTTCGGCACCTTCCTGGGCGGTGGGGACGGAGACGTTGAGCTCGGTCTCGGATTTGCTAAACTGCCAGCTGATGATGAAAAAGCTCAGCAGTAACAGCAGGATGTCGATCATCGGTGCCAACTGGATGGCAATCGCTGGCGGCTGGCGATTGGTGAATTTCATCCCTTTGTCAGTTAGATGCCGTGAAGGTCGGGACGTTCTGCGGTGAGCGGCGAGGCGACGGGCATGGCGTAGTCTTCGCGGGCGCGCTGGACGGGATTGGCGTAGGACTGGGCCGGCTGGCGCTCAAGCTGCGCCTGGAGAAGGATGACGAAGTGGGTGCAGGCCGCTTCGAGTTCCGAGACGTATTTTTGCACCCGGCCGCGGAAGATCGAGTAAAAGGCGAGCGCCGGAATGCTGATGGCCAGCCCGCCGGCGGTGGCGATCAGCGCTTTGGAAACGCCCTCGGCCAGTCCCATCTCGCGCACGCCCTGGACCTGGCCCGAGTAAATTTGCATGAACGCCTCGATCATCCCGAACACGGTTCCAAGCAGACCGACCATCGGGGCGATCGCGCCGATGTCGGCGAGGTAAGTGATGCGGGAGGTGAGCGTGCCGGCCTGGTGGGAGCCCTCGGTCTGGGCGATTTCACGGATATTTTCAAACGCGGTGCCTGGATTGGCGACCATGAAATCGAGGGTCTTCTGGGTGACGCGGGCCATGCACTCGTTGCGGCGGTGGCTGAGGGTGGTCAGGCCGAGGAAGTCGCGCTTCTGGATCATCGACTCGACGCTGTTCATGAAACGGTCGCTGACGATGGCATTGCGGCGGATGGTGAGGAGAAAGATGAGGATCAACAGGACGGTGATGACGGACATCACGCCGAGCGGATACATCATGATGCCGCCCTTCGCGAGGATTTCGAGGAAGTTCATTTCCTGGTCTGGCGGGACCGGAGATTCCGCGGCGGCGGAGGCGACGAGTGCGGAGAGGAAAAAACCCACGACTGAAAAATGGCAGCACTTCATGAAGATGACGGGAGTTTAACGATGCGAGGAGCGAACGCAAGCCCGGGACGGCGAGTGTCCGGTTTACGCATGGAATGATGGGATTCTTGCATCGCCGAAGCCAACCGCGGGGACCCGGCGCGGAGCTCAGATGTCGAGTTTTCCCTTGGACCCGCCGCCGCCGCCGCCACCGCTGGTGTTGAGGAAGCGGTAATAGACTTCCAGCATCAGGATGCAGAGGGTGTTGCGGTAAACCGCGTTGCCGGCAGCCTGGCCGTGGCCCGTGAATGCGGGAGCCTTCCACGAGCCATCCGGGTTCTGGTTGTTGAGGAGCTCGTCGCGGAAGAGGTTGTTGTAGGATTTCCAATAGCTGCCGCCCGCCTGCATCATGGCCTGGGACGCATAATAATGCGCATAAAGGTCGGAGTCTGCGGTGTTCCAATCCAGTTTGAAGGCTTCCTTGATGAATTTGACGCCGTTGCGGGCCTCCTTGGACTTGCCCTTGTCCCACATCTGGAAGCAAAGGACGCCCACTCCGGTTAGGTTACCGCCGCCAGGGCCACTGTAACCAAAGCTGCCGTTCTCGCCCTGGAGCGCCGCCAAGTAGTCGAGGCCCTTTCTAATAGCTGATGCCATGCCCTTGTATTTGATGTTGGTGTGGTGGCACGCTTTGAGCGCTTGGAGTTGCCAGCCGACGACCGAGGAGTCGGTGTGACCACCTTGGATGGTGTACGCGTAAGACCAGCCGCCGTTCTGGTTCTGGTTGTCGATGATGAATTGGCCGGCTTTTTCGGTCACCTCCATGAGGTTGGGCACCTCGATCTTCAGTTCCTTGCAAAAGGTCGCGGCTTCACCGATGGCGTAGGTGGCGATGCCGTGCTCGTACGGGCCACTTTGAGATGCGACGTTAGAAACCAGCGGACCTTTGTTTTGCATGCCCACACCAACCAGATAGACGATGCCTCTCATGCAGGATTCGCCAAATTCCTCGGATAATGGAGTCTCGCAATGGCCGAAGTAAGCCAGCAGCGCCAGACCGGTCATGGCGGATTGATTAGCAGTGGCCCAGGAGCCGTCGGGATTCTGATTGGCTTTCAACCAACGCAGTCCTTTCACGACGGCTTCCTCGCAGGCCGGGGTGCCGCCGTTTTCCTTGAGACGGGCGAGTCGGTCCTCCTTGGAGCAGCGCTTGCGCATGGTTTCCGGAATCATGCCGAACAGCTTGCCCACGCCGGCGCCCATGCCCATTCCGGCTCCGTTTCCCGAGCCTTTGCCAAATCCGGAACCGCTGCCGGAACCGCCCAAACCGCCGGACATGCCGCCGCCACTGAGCGAGCTGAGGGCGGACATTTCACCGAAGTCGTCGCCTTGCTCGGGGATGGCGTAGGATGACACCGCACCTTCGGCGAAGACCCGCTTGGAATTGTTCGTCGGAGTGATTTGTTTGAGCTTCTTGACCGCAACCTTGTCCGCGCTGCGTTCGCCGCCACCGCCGCCGGGGGGCATAAAATCGACTTTTTTCTCGGGCTCCTTAATGATCTGGAAAACCCAGAATCCGCCGATCACCAACAGGACGACATGGAACAGGGCCGCGATCATGAGCGAGCCACCGCCGATCTTCGCCCAGAAGCCCTGCTTCTTTTCCTCGACGTGGATCAAGTTTCCTTCGCTATCGTAGATTTCCATGGTGGTAAGCGGGTGGTTGAGACTGACAGACTAGAATTAGTCGGGGCTTCCGGCTTGGAAACTCACGTTTGAGATCTTTGCGCGGCTCAGGGCGTCGAGAACGTCAACCACTCTTGCATATTGCGCAAGTTCGTTGGCATAAATGGTCACGAGCACTTCGGATTTCGAGGCGTCGCTGCTTTCGCGCAGTTGGTTGAGGTTGCTGGCGAGTTCTGGCAGCAACTTGCCTTGGGGCGTTATGGAGTCGGTCGTATCGAGCGGATCATCATTGAGATAAACTTGGCCGTCATCCTCGATGCGGACGGCGATCTCGTCAGGCGTGACGACACCGTCCTTGGGCTCCACGGTGCCGGGCAGCTTGGTGACGTGGGCGTTTTCCACCTGGATGTCGCTGGCCTGGACGATGAAGAAGAGCAGGATGACGAAGACCACGTCGATCATCGGCGCGATTTGGAAGCCGAGGTTGACTTCGGCGTTGGCTTTCCGGCGGTGGCGGCGATTTCGGCTCATGGGTGTGTCACTTGTTGGAGGAGGCGAAGGCGATGTCGGCGATGCCAGCTTCACCGATGAGGTTCATGATCCGTTGGATCTCTCCGGCGGGCACGGCGGCGTCGCCGCGGACCACGATGCGGAGCCTTTCGTCGCGCTTGCGGCTTTCCTGGAGGATGGGGATGACGTCCGACCAGTTGTCGTAAGTCCGGTCGTCCACGACGAGGATTCCCTTGTTAGACGCGGGGTCGAAACGGAGGTTCAACGCCATTTCGTGCTTGGCCATCTCGGGTTCGCGCGCTTTCGCGTTGGGCGATACCGGCAGTTTGATGTTCTTATCCACCTTGAGCACCTCCGCAGAGGTGATCATGACGAAGAACACGAGCAGCACGAGCAGCACGTCGATCATCGGAGCGATCTGGAACTCAGGTTCTCCGTCTCCACCACCACCACCGGCCATAGGATTAGTTGATTAAAAGGTTGTTAAAAAAGAGGCGGAGCGAGGCTCAGCCTTCGGGGGCTTGGACCCAGTTCGGCAGGGCCGCGTAGGTTTCTTCTTGGCCGACGTCGGCGTCTTTCAGGTAGTCGTAAGGCGCGTTGCGGAAAAGGTGTTCGGTTTCTTCGTGAAGCTGATGGACCGCGCCTTGCAGTTTGTTGCGCAGGAAATAGAAGGCCATGAACGCCGGGATGGCGACCAACAGGCCGGTGGCGGTGGCGACGAGCACCTCGCCGATGTGGCCGGCCAGCTCACCGACGCCGCTGGAAAGCCCGGCGCTACCGAGGCTGCCGAAGGCTCCCTTCATCCCGCCGACGGTTCCGAGCAGTCCGATCATCGGCGCGCAGACCCCGATAACCGACAGATAGTTGATGCGGGTTTGGAGGGTGGAGCTGATTTTTTCCACGGTGGAATAAAGCGCGTCTTCGGTGGCTTGCTTGCCATAGCCGACGGAACCGAGACCGGCGCGCATCACCTCTGAGAAGGGGCTGAAGCTCGCCTTCATCGCTTGGTAAGCACCCACGTAGTCGCCGGCGCGGAAAAGTTCCTGGGCGATAGTGACATCTTCCTGCGGTGTCATCTTCTTGCTGTTGGTCCGCAGCCAAATGTCGATGATCAGCCAGACCATCCCGATCGAGAACAGCAGCAGGAGGTGCATGACCCAACCGCCTTCGAGATAGGTGTCGATGAGGGTCTTTTTGGTGACGCCGGGTTTGGCTGCAGCTCCGAAGGCAGTCATCGGAAGCAACACGAGAGCGGCGTAAACGGCCTTTTGAATGGTGTTTTTCATGGTGTTTGTCATGTGATTTTGATGGAGAAAAAGAAAGGTGCAAATCATTTCAAGCTTTGAAGCCGCTTGGCAGCTTCAACGGCGACCGAGGTGCCGGCGGATGCGCGGGCTGACGATTCGAGAAGGGCGATGGCCTCCTCGCGGCGGCTGAGGGTGACGAGGAATTCCGCGGCCTTGAGCTCGGCGACGCTGTTGAGAATCATGCCGCCCGCAGGATAGGCGCAGGGAACCATGAGGTAAGCTTCGAGAGTGTCGGTCGTCTGTTGGAGAGCCTTGACCTGATCCGGGTCGCGCTTGAGGTCGGCGAGTAGATTTCCGCGATAGAAGGATGCGTAGGCGCAGACATCGGCAGGCAGGTCATCCCTGGTAAGATCTCTGAGGGCGACCTCGCGGTCTTCGGCGCTAGTGGACGAAGGAAGGAGCAAGGCCTTGCCGAGCGAGACGAATGGATCGATGCCCTGGGCAGGTGTCGCGTCGGAAATTTCCTTGCCGATCTCGGTGCACTTGGCGGCATTACCATTCACTGCATAGGCGACGAGCGCGGCGCGGGCGGCGTCCATCCAGAAATTCCCGGGAATCTTGGCGGTGATACGTTGCGCGGCGACAATCGGCTCTAGCAGTTTGAGCGCGTCGCTGGGTTTCCCCATCAGTAACAGTCCGATTCCCGGATTGAGTTCCGCGGGCTTGTCGCCGAAAACGTGGTCAATCGACGAGATTGGTAAAACCTGTCCGGGATTGAAACTTTCCGAGGCGATCGTGACGGTGAGCTTGTCACCTTGCAGCACGACGTCGGAAATCGGCACCGAGCGTCCGTTTTGGAAGACGATGCGGATCGGTTCCGCGGCGCTTGCCCATGACAGGGCAAAGGTGACGGCCGCGCATGCCAGCAAAGCCGACCGGAATGGGTGCGAGGAAAGCATCATGGGTTGTGAAAAATTACTGGGTTAACTCCACGGCCTTCTTGGCGCGTTCGGTGTTCTTGAGTTTCGGATTGGTGGCGAGTGCCTTGAGCGTTTCGTCCGCGAGGGTGGCGTTACCCAGATCGGTCGCGGTTTCATAACCCTGCCAGTAGGCTTCGGCACAGACATCCGGCGTACTCTGATAGGCAATATAGACCCGCTGGTAAATGGCGTAGGCTTTTTTGAGCAACTCGATCCGGGCATCCACGCCGACGGCTTTTTCCGCTTGCGCGCGGTAGATCCGGCCCATGATGAGATAGGCTTTTCCCGCCGATTCACCGCGGAACATCTTGTCGCCGACGGTCTCGAGCGCGAGTTTCTCGGCGGGCTCGAACTGGCCGAGTGCGACGAGCGCCTCCATTTTCCCGAGCGTGGTTTCCTTGAAACGGGACATGCCGGGATTGATTTCCAGAGCGTTTTCGAAAATCTTCAGCGCATCGCCCGGCTGCTTCCGCGCCAGGGCGATGTAGCCCAAGCCGACCGGTCCGGCATCGGCGAACATGCCGTCTGTGTAGCGCTCAACGAGCCGCTTGAACATGGTTTCAGCTTCGTCCAGCATGCCGAGCTTGAGAAGAATATCGCCGGAGACGGACAACAGCGCCGGGCTGAGAACTGACGGGTCTTTGGCATTGATGGTGGCAATGCCTTTCAGATAGAGATCTGAGCGGTCGGCCCTCTTCAGCAGCTGGGCGAGCCGGGCACGGGCATAATAGAGGCGGGCGTTGGTGGTGGCGTTTTCCTGGCTGGCGATCGCCTTGGTGAGGATCTCGACGAGCTGTTTGTCCAAGGTGTCGATATCGACTTCCGTTGATTTTTTGCGCGGGACGAGGGTTTTCACCAGCTCGTCGATGAGGTATTCGACTTGCTCGGCGGAGGGGTTGGCAATCCGTGATTTAAGGGCGTTGGCGATCAGTTCCGCAGCTTCCGCGCCTTTGCCTTCGCGGGTTTTCATCTTGACGACTTGGATGACGGAAAGCAACGCAAGCGGGCTTTCCGGCTTGCGCTGGAGAAACTCGCCATGGAGCGCGCCGATCCCGGCGTAGTCCTTGTTGCCCGAGAGCATCGTGGTGGCGGAATCCAGCGCGTATTGGATGACGTCGTCGGGGCTATCCGACCAAACGGCGCTTTTGTAGGCTTCGAGCGCGAGCTTTTGGGACTTCACCAGCTCGTCGGGCTTGTCGGAGGTTTTTTTCTTATAAACGTCCGCAAGCAGGCAATACATCGAACCGGCGGAGGCGTCATCGCGATGCTCGCCGAGGAACGAGGAGAGATCCTTGATGATCTTGTCGCACATCTTGTTCTCATAGATGGCAGTCTTTTTGGAATCATCGGGGTTCGGGCCTTTGTCGTTGAAGTCGATGAACGCGAGTCGATAGCGCATGTCCCCGGCGTAGCTGCCGTCCGGGAATTTGGTGATGTATTCCTTGCAGGCTTTGAGCGTGCCCTTGTAATCGTTAGACAGGAAGCTCGACATCGCCATGTAATACATTGCATTTTCCACCAGCGGGCTGTCGGGGAAGCTCTTGAGGAACTTGGTAAAAATCGGAGTGGATTCCTTGAAATCGCCCTCTTTGAAGTGCGCCAAGCCTTGGAAGAAGACGTAGCGGTCGAGGCTTTCGGACTGAGGGAACTTGGTTTCGAGATTGCGATAGAACTTGGCGATTTCTGGCCAGTTTCCGCCCTGAACAAGCACCTCGCCGGCGAGCGTGGCGACCTGCTCGACATTTTCGGCATCCGGGTATTTCCGCAGGTAGGCATCGCAGAGGATCTTGATCTCGGGGATGTTCTTGAGCTTGTTAAGAATGACGATTTCCGCGTAAGCCGCGGCTTTGGCATCGGGGGATGAAGCGTATTTGTTGCGGAGCGTGCGGAAGCAGACCACGGCTTCCTCATGGCGGTCAAGGTAGTAAAGGCAGCGCCCGCGGCGCATCAACAGCGCGGCGTCGAGATCAGCATTTTCCTCGACGGCTACCAGTGCTTTCTCGGCCAGTTCGATCGCAGGTTTGAGATTGCCGACCAGCTCGGAAGCGGAGGAACGCTGATTAAGTGGCTTGGTCTTTTCCTGCTCCACGCGGGCCTCGAGAATCTTCAAGTCCTTGCGCTGGGAATCCAGAGCTGCCTTCTGGATTTCCAAGATCTGGCTGCGCGGTGGGACGGACCGGTAAATCGCGAGCGCCGCCAGGTAGGCTTGCGATCCCACCAGTTGGTCGCCACGCACGATCACCTGATTAGCATACCAAGCAATGGCGTCGCGCACTCCGGACTGGTTGCTCAGGCGCTCCAGATAGAGGATGAGGTCTTCGATTTTGCCGGTATCGGCGAGCAGTCCGAGGACCTGCACTGCGGCGGTGGTCTGCTGGGGCGAGCGGATATCCGAACCCATCAAGCTCTTGAAAACGGCGAGCGCTTCGTCGCGCTTGCCGAGGTCCGTATAAACCTGGCCGAGCCAGAGGCCCGCTTCCGAGCGGAATTTCGGATCCTGCGCTGCGAGCTTGAGCGCCTCGATGGCGCGCTCCTTTTTCTCCGGCGTGCCCTGATCGATGCAGGCGCGGCCGACGCCGAGGTAGCAGCGGCTGGCATATTCGCCCTTGGGAAATCTTTTCAAACAGTCAGTGAACGCGGCCTCGGCTTCGACCGGCTTGGTTGCCAACAGATTTCCCAGACCCAGATAGAAGTAGAGCAGCTCCAGCGGCGCATCCTTGTTATTACCCAGCGCTTTGAGCAGCTCCTGGATCTTGGCAATCGTCGTGGGATAATCCTTCGCCACAAATCCGGCTTCCGCTTCGCTGAAAAGTCGGTTCAACGTCGTCGGTGGCACGTAAGTCGACGGGGCGGCGGGTACCGCCGGAGGTGCCTGGGCTTCCAAGCGGGATCCCGGAATGACGCCCAGGAGGGAACAGGCCAAAAGCGCAGACCATCGCGAGGAGAATTGAAGGGGTTTTCTGTGGATTTTTGGCATCATACAGACAGTCGTCAAAAGGGAGACCACGGCCATCGGAGTGTCAAGCGGGATTGTTACTCCTTGTGAAATGCCATCTCACACGCCCCGACGGCTAGGAATTTCGGTTGATCTTTCCGATTCCGACCCTTCGATGGGGAAGCACTCAGCCCCGCATGTCCACGCCCGATTTCAAAGCCAAGCTCCGCGAGGTGCCCCATCAACCGGGGGTCTACCTGATGAAGGACCGTCTCGGCCTCGTCATCTACGTCGGCAAGGCCCTCGATTTGAAACGCCGCGTCTCGTCCTATTTCATGGCCTCACAGAAAATGCGGGCGGACGTAAAAACCCGCGCGCTCATCGACTCGATCCACGATTTCGAGTTCCACACCGTCCGCAACGAGGAGGAGTCGCTGGTGCTGGAATCCAAGCTCATCAAAGACTATCTGCCGCGCTACAACATCGCCCTGCGCGACGACAAGCGCTTTTACTTCGTGAAGATCCGGCTCGCCGATCCCTGGCCGCGCTTCGTGACCACGCGGATGAAAAAGGACGACGGCTGCCGCTACTTCGGCCCGTTCCCCCACTCCAGCGCGCTGCTAGGCACGCTCGAATGGCTCAACCGCAGCTTCGGCCTGCGCGTCTGCCGCTCGCACCAACCCGGCGAGACGGACTACAAACACTGCAACGCCGACGTCATTAGAAACTGCTCGGCTCCCTGCATCGCCCGGATCGCCCGCGAGGCCTATCTCGCGAAAATCGAGGACGCCTGCCGCGTGTTAGACGGCAAGGGCAAGCGCGAGGTTTTTGATTCCCTGCGCGAGGAAATGACCGCCGCCGCCGAGCAACTCGATTTCGAAAAAGCCGCCAAGTTCCGCGACATCCTTCATAACCTCGAAAAAACCCTCCGCCCGTCCCGCCAATTCAGCCGCGGCCTCGGCATCCAGACGACGGTGCAACCCGCCGAGGATCTGGCAGAACTCGGTGAGCACCTCCACCTCGCCGGACCGCCGCGCGTCATGGAGTGCTTCGACATTTCCAACGTCTCGTCCAACCACATCGTCGCCTCGATGGTCCGCTTCACCGACGGCAAGCCGGACAACAAGAACTACCGCCGCTACCGCATCCGCAGCGTCGAGGGCCAGGACGACTTCGCCTCCATGGCCGAGGTCATCCGCCGCCGCTACTCGCGCATCCTGATGGAAAACAGCGCCGCCAATCCCGACGCCGAGTTCTCCCAGGAAAATCCAACAGAGGCCCAGCGCCGCCTCGCCCGTGAAGGTCGCGCGAAAATCGTCCTGCCGGACCTCGTCATCGTGGACGGCGGAAAAGGCCAGCTCGGCATGGCCGTTAGGGAGCTGCAAGCCCTCGGCCTGCACGATCTTCCGGTCGTCGGCCTCGCCAAGCAGCACGAGGAGATCTTCGTCCCCGGCCGCAGCGAATCCATCCGCATCCCGCACGACCGCGGCGCGCTCAAGCTGCTCCAGCGCATCCGCGACGAAGCCCACCGCTTCGCGAACGGCTACAACGCGCTGCTCTACCGCCGCCGGATGAAGGAGAGCCTGCTCGACGACTGCCCCGGCGTCTCCGCGAACAGGAAGCTGCTCCTGTTGGAAAAATTCGGCAGCGTCGCCCGCCTGAAAAAAGCCGACGCCTGCGAGATCTCCAAGCTCCCCGGCATCTCCGAAAAGACCGCGGCCGGGATTCTGGATTTCCTCAATCGCGCGGGATGAGATCGGAGTAGGCGGAAGCCCTGGGCTTGATCCGAAAATCGCCCGACTTCGCGAAATAACGGCTTGAACGTGCTCCGGAGGGCGCTGAGCTCTGCTCGCGCCCACGGCAGCTCCGGCTCTGCCAGATGCGGCGCGGAGCGTCTTCCGCAAAATGAAGAGCTCCGCACCCCATGGAGCAGAGCTCCATCCTCCGCCGGCGGCAGCAGAGCGTGCCGCACTCCGGAGGGGGATATTCGCAATCTATGTCTAAAGATCAGGCCGGAGGTCGCCGTCCTATCAAAACCGCCAGGCGTCCAGCGTCTCGCCCTTGCGGCAGATTTCCGGCGACTCGTCGATCACCCCGCGGCTGAGCCAGCCGTCGTTCCACTCCACCCAGTGGGCGCGCCCCGGCGAGGTGAATGAGCCGGTATTGATCACGCGGCGGCCGTTTCGCAGCCAGTTGCCGACGCGGTGGAAATGGCCGATGACGAGCATTTCCGCGTTGGGGAAATAGCGTTCGCAAAATTCCGCGCCCGCCGCCCCTTGGATCATCCAGGCTTCGATCATCTTGACCGCGCGCCTCGGCGGAATGATCGCGTCCCACGCCCGCTGCAGGAATCTCCGGCCGGTCGGATACTCGACGGAGCACAGCTCGCGGGCGATTTTCCGCGCCACCCGCAAGCGCTCTTCCACGTCGCGGTCGGCGCGGGGATGCTCGTTCCACAGTTCCATCACCCGCTGGCCGCTAACGAGGATCTCGCGCTTCCACGGCGAGCCGTCGAATAACCAGGCCTCGCCGTGGGTCACGACGATCCGCCCGCCAGCCAGTTCCACCCAGCCGGGGCCGGGCCAGCCGGGATCGTGATTTCCGGATAGAAAAACCGCTTCGGCGCCTTCCTCGCGGCAGAGCGATTTCAACTCCTCCAGCATCGCAGTCGAGCGTTCGAGAAACGGCCGCGCGAGTTCCTGCCAGGTGTCGCCGTTGAAAATGACCGTGCCCGCCCCGGCGATCAAAGGCCGCAGCGCGGAGACTTGCTCAATCCGGCAGATTTTGTGGCCGAGATGGAGGTCGGAAAGCACCCGGACCGGTTCATTCACCGGCGACCCGGCGCTGGCGCACCGCCTCGAACAAACAGACGCCGGTGGCCACCGAGACGTTGAGGCACTCGACCTTGCCGGCCATCGGGATGGAGGCGAGGAAATCGCAGTTTTCCTCGGTTAGGCGGCGCATGCCTTTTTCCTCGGCACCGAGGACGAGCGCGAGCGGACCCTTGAGATCGAGCTCGTAAATCGACTTGGTGGTCGCGTGGTCCGAGGTGCCGACGAGCCACAGACCGGCGGCTTTGAGCTTCTCCATCGTGCGGGCGAGGTTGGTCACTTGGGCGAACGGAACGTGATCCGCCGCGCCGACCGAGACGCGGCGGACGGTCTCGGTGATGCCGACAGCCTTGTCCTTCGGCGCGACCACCACATGCACGCCCGCCGCGTCCGCCGTGCGCAGGATGGCCCCGAGATTGTGCGGGTCCTGCACGCAATCGAGGATCAAAACGAACGGCACCGCCTGCTGTGCGACGATGGCCAACACGTCGTCCTCGTCGAGCGAGGGAACGATGGTTTCCACCGTCTGGACGTGGCGGTTTTCGCGGGCCTGTTTGTTTTGCGCGCCGTGCGGTGGGGAAAAACGGGGTTTCATGCGCGAAATTTTGATCACGCGAAACGGCGGAGTCCAGCGCGATGGTGGAGAATCAGGATCAGGGAACGACGAACACTTCCAAGCGCGCGAAAATTTTTCCCGCGCCGGATGGCAGAGCGTATTTCACGAAACCCGGAGTCGCGAGATCCACGTCCGCGGTCACGTTCGTCCAAGCCGACAGGTCCGGCGAGGTCCAGACCTTGTAAGTGGCGCCGGGCGTGGCCGACGGATGCGGATAGGAAATCACTCCTGCCACGGGCTGCGGATTCGGAGTGAACGCGGAACCCGTGGCGCCGAAGAAATACTCCAGGCTGTTAGCCACGCCGTCGCCGTCGTGATCCTGCCCCGCGCTTTCGCCGGGAGCGTTGGCGATGAGCCAGGAAGCGAAGGTGTTTCCGCCCGTCACGGTGAAGACCGTGGAGGCGAACGGGACATCCGGAGCGGTGCCGTCGGTGCTTTGGTCGCCGACTCCGCCTTGCGTCATCCAATTTCCGGAAATTCCGAGTAGCGTGAGGTAGCTGGCGAAACTGGTCTGATTTGAGCGTGATCCGGTGTAAGCCGCGACATCCTCGTCATCCGGGAGACGGATCATGTGCGCGGGACTCAGGCCGGTGCCTGCCGTCGAGTCGCCGTCATGGGTGGCGATCACGGCAAGAAAGCCCGAGGGGATCAGCGCGGCTCCTTGATAGGCGTAGACCGTTTCACTATCGACATTGAGATCCAGACTTCCGGAGGTGCTGACGACGGTTCCAACGCTGGCATTACGGCTCGATGATGAGAGGCCGTTCAGACTGACAACCGTGCCAGCCTGCACGCCGCCGACGGGAGCGGTCCACGTGACGATGCCTTCACTCGAATCCGTGAATGCGCCACCAGCCCCCACGGGTAATCCGTTCCACTCGTTGTCGGTGAAACGGATCACAGCGTTTGGCGAGATGGCGGCCAGAGCGACGAAGGCGAGGTCGTCGTCGCCATCCGCGTTGAAGCCGACAAAGGCGATCGCGCCGGGGCTCAGGGGGATTACCGGACTGGCGATCCATGCGAGCGAAATATCGTCGATGGCCAGACCATGGTCGGTGCCGGCGTGATCCGGATCTTTCCAACGGATCATCAGGTAATTGCCCGCCGGGACGAAGATGTTCGGATTGATCGAAATCGTGGTTCGGTTAGCGGAATCGTTTCCGACAAGCGCCCCCATGCTAGTGGTGTTGACCGGGCTGCTGAAATCTCCAGCCGTGATCGCGGTCCAGCCGGTGCCGCTGGTTTCCGGGTTTAACGAAGTGATCGGCGAGGGGCTGATTTTGTACCAAAGCGTGACCACTTGCGCCTCGGTCACGCCGCTCTTCCGCCATTGCTCGCCGGTGTAGGCCAGAGAGTTGATGGTCGCGGCGTCCCCGGAAGTGTTATAAAGCTCAACGCCGTGGGCGAAGTTTCCCGCCGCGGTGTTTTCCGAGCCGAGAGATCCGAGCGCCCGTTCTGCGGTACTGACCGCGCCGTAGGAATAAAGGTGTCCGGTGGTGCCGGAGCCCGCGTTTGCCTCGATGGTGGTTCCGGAGCCCGTGCGCTGCGAAAACCATCCTGGAAGGGTCGAGTCATCGGCCCAGGCCGCGGACCCGCTAGCAGGCAGCGTATCGAAGTTCTGTGAGTAAGATCCAGTCCCGGTGATCGCGACGGGAGCGGCTTGGGTGAAAGCGCTTCCCACGACGCACAAGATGGCGAGCCATGGCCGCGCGTGTCGGCCAGGGTCGGAAATGCGGATGGCGGGGGCGGAGTGGCGGCAATGTTTCATGGTGGTTAGGGATGTTGTTACTGTTAGAAATGGAGTGATCAAAACCGGAGATCTATCCATTACCTGCTACTATCTGATTTCTCCGATAGCGGCGAGAGATTTGGGGAACGCGAAGGTTTTTACTTGCAACTCCTGAATTTTCAGTATTTACTGGAAAACGTGAACGCCGAAACCGAAAAACTTAAACTCGCCCGCGACGAGTTCGTGGCCCAGTGGGGCGCGCTCGGCTCGCAGTGGGGCATCAACCGGACGATGGCCCAGATCCACGCGCTGCTGATGACCGCGCCGGAGCCGTTGACGACGGACGAGGTGATGGAGGAGTTGGAAATCAGCCGCGGCAACGCCCACTCGAATCTCAAGGAACTGGTCGCGTGGGGCCTGCTCCGCTCGGTGGTGAAAAAAGGCGAACGCCGCGATTTTTTCGAGGCGGAGAAGGACGTTTGGCAGATTTTCACCATTGTCGCCCGCGAGCGGAAACGCCGCGAGATCGAGCCGGCGTTGTCGATTCTCCACAAGTGCGCCGAGGTGAGCGAGGGCATCGACACGCCGGAGGGAAAAGCATTCCACGACCAGATGCGGGCCCTCGAGGATTTCGTCGGCTTCGCCTCGAAAATGTCGGACCGGATCTCCTCGATGAAGCACGGCTTCGCCCTGCAACTCGCCACCAAACTGCTCGGCTGAGGTTGAAAAATTTGATAACGGTTTTCAGAGTTTTCTGAAAAGCCGAGATAGACGGAAACAAAAACAATAAGGAAGCCTCAATGAACCCTGTGATCGTGATTTTCGGAGCCAATGGATTTCTTGGCCGTTACCTCACCCGCCACTGCGCCCGCAACGGCAAGGAGGTCGTCGCCATCGGCCGCAGCCGCGAGGGCTGGAGCGGCGACGGGATGTTCCTGGAATGGGACGGCAAAAACATCGGCCCGTGGGCGCTCGCGCTCGAAGGCGCGGAAGCGGTCATCAATCTAGCAGGCAAGAGCGTGAATTGCCGCTACACGGAGAAGAACCGCCGGAAAATCATCGATTCGCGGGTGGACGCCACTCGCGTCATCGGCGAGGCGATCGCCAGTTGCAAGACGCCGCCAAAGACCTGGCTCAACGCGAGCACCGCGACGTGGTATCGCCACGCCGAGGACCAGCCGCAGAACGACTGGCTCGGCGAGCCGGGCGAGGGATTTTCCTGCGAGGTAGCGCAAGCGTGGGAGGACGCGTTTTTCGGCGCGGAGATCCCCGCGGAAACACGCAAGCTTGCGCTGCGGATCGGCATGGTGCTGGCGAACGAGGAGGCGACGGTTTACGATGTGCTGCGCAAACTCACCGGCCGCGGTCTCGGCGGGGCGATGGGTTCCGGCAACCAACGGATTAGCTGGATCCACATGGAGGATTTTTTGAGAGCCGTGGATTTCGCGATCAACGACCCGTTCCTCGATGGCACCATCAACGTCACCGCGCCAGAGTTCCCGACCAATCGCGAATGGATGCGGACCTTCCGCGAGGCGGTGGGAATGCCGCTCGGTTTACCCGCCAGCCGCTGGATGTTGGAAATCGGCGCGCGGCTGATGGGCACGGAAACCGAGCTGGTTTTGAAAAGCCGCTGGGCCGAGCCGCTGCGACTCCGCGACGCGGGGTTCCGCTGGCGGTGGGGCCGGGCCGTGGACGCCGTGGCGGACCTCGACTCCCGCCGCGGGCTGGAGGGATTCTTCCGGGCCGCCTCCGAGCGGAGTGCCGGAGCGCGGGTCTGGCTACCTGCCGCGACGCGGTGAAATTCATGAAACCACGGATTTTCGGACCAATTAGTTTCAAGCGAAAATCCCACAACTCGCTGATTGTAAATGCTCATACAATGTAAATTATCCCGGGAGGGCTTTTTCGGTTTGCCCCGGCGGGTAACCCCGCCTATGCCTCGCCAAGTTGATTCAGCCTGAGCCGACGCTCATTCCCTTCTCCACCGCATGATTTATCGATCTCTTTCCCTTCTCTCGCTCGCGGTTGCCGCGGCGTTTCTCACCAGCTGCGGTAGCTCTGGTCCTAACATTCTCTCGAAATCCTCGATCCGATCCGGCTCCGGGATTTACGCGAAAAACGAGAGTTTCTCTCTGCCTCCAGCCTCCTCGGTCGCCATGGCCGCCGCCGCCGGCAAGCCCCGCGACAAGCACTCGATGCCGGTTTACGCATTCAGCGATCGCACCCGGATCGTCCGCACCACCGCCTACACCTGCAGCGAGTCCGACCACTTGATCTACGGCAGCAAAAACGCCACCGGCACCGTTCTCCGTTACAACGACCGGGTCCGCAGCGCCGCAGCCGACTGGTCGTTCTATCCGGTGGGAACCACTTTCCGGATCAAGGGCCTGCCCTATCTCTACGTCGTCGATGACTACGGCTCGGCGCTTCTTGGCACTGGCACCGTCGATATTTACAAGCCGACCAAGGAAATCATGGGCCAGTGGGGCCGCCGGAATGTTGAGCTAACGGTCGTCCAGTGGGGCTCGTTCACCCGCAGCGCCGAGCTTCTCAGCCAGCGGACCAAATACGATCACTGCCGCAAGATGCTGGCAAACATCGTCCGCCAGCGCCCGGATCTCCGCCGCGTCGCCAAGCTGTAATTCTCCAGCGAATTTTTACCCAAGGCCCGGTCGTTCATTCGGCCGGGCCTTTTTTATTCTCACTGGATCGGCGCGAACAAGCGCGCCGCCCGGCACGCCGCGCGGAATAAAAACGGTTTGCCGGTGAAGTCGCCCACCTTCGCTTCCTGTGAGTGGATGAAGTCGGAGACCAACATCGCCTCGACCTCGCCGACGAATCTCGCGTCGGCGGAAAACGCCGTGATCTCGAAATTCAACCGGAACGAGCGGTTGTCCAGATTCGCCGTCCCCACCGCCGCCAGCCGGTCATCGATCAGCATGACCTTCTGATGGAGAAATCCCCTGTGATAGCGGAACAGTTTCACGCCGAAAGGAATCGACTGCTCGTAGTAGGAAAACGCCGAAAGCCAGACCAGCGTGTGGTCCGCGCGCTCCGGAATGAGAATCCGCACATCCACCCCGCGGATCGCGGCGGCTTGCAAAGCGGTGAGCACACCCTCGTCTGGGACGAAATACGGCGACGCGATCCACAGCCGCTTCCGCGCGGAATTCGCCGCTTCCGCCACCACCAGTTGCCACGAATCCGCCGGGTCGGCCGGCCCGGTCGGGATCACCGCCGCCACTTGGTCCGCCGCCTCGGGTTGGGTGTCCCAGTGCAGCTCGGGCACGTGGTTGGACGCCCAGAACCAGTCTTCCAAAAACACCAGCTGCACCGCCTGCACCACCGGCCCCTGCATCTTCAAATGCGTGTCCCGCCACTCGCCGAACTTCCGATCGCGGCCCATGTATTCGTCGCCCACGTTCAAGCCGCCGATGAACGCCGTCTTGCCGTCGCTCACCAAGATCTTCCGGTGGTTCCTGAAATTCAGCTGAAGCCGCGACCACCAATACCGGTTGATGCCGAAGGACCGGCACTCGATTCCCGCCGCCTTCATCTCC